>DASWDS010000383.1:0-4840 GCA_036395165.1 Anaeromyxobacteraceae bacterium
CCCGACACGCTGAACGCTGTGTTCCGGGCTGCGCACTCGCTGAAGGGCCTCTCGGCGATGTTCGGGGTCGAGCGCATGACGAGGCTCGCGCACGCCCTCGAGGATCGCCTCGACGAGGTGCGCATGGGCCGCCGCCCGCTCGACGCCGCGACGCTCGGCCTCCTCCTCGCGGCGCCGGCGCTGTTCGGCAAGATCATCGGCGAGGAGGCCGCGCACAAGCCGCCGGACACCGCCGAGGCGGCCGACGAGCTCGCGGCGAAGCTGCGTGGCTCGGGCGAGCCGGCGGCGACCGTCGCCACCGATCCGCTCGCGGAGATCGGGCTCGACGACGCGGTCCGCGCCGTGCTCACCGAGTACGAGGAGCACCGGCTCCGGGCCAACGCGAGGAGGGGCGTCCACCTCTACCGGGTGCGCGTCGGCTTCGACCTGGCGAGCTTTGACACCGGCCTCGACGAGCTGAAGAAGCGCCTCAAGCCCGCCGGCGAGGTGATCTCGACCTTGCCCGCGTCGGACGCGACCGACCCGAACGCCATCTCCTTCGACGTGCTGTTCGGGAGCGCCGAGGGGCTCGACCGCGCGCGCGCGGTCGCCGGCCCATCCGCGGTCGTGGACGAGATCCCGCGACGGCGCCAGGGGGCGGCGCCGCGCGAGAGCACCGCGCTCGACACCGGCGGGGCGCCTCCCGCGCTCGGCGCATCGCGGGTCGCGCCGCTCCTCGAGCCGTCGCTCCCGCACTCCCTTCCCTTGAGCGTCGAGGAGGCCATCGCCATCCAGGGGGCCGTGCCGCCGCGCGCGGATCCGGGGCGGCCGCCCCAGGGGAGCGCCTCGTCCCCGGACGCCTCGCTGCGCTCGGTCTCGCAGGCGGTCCGCGTCGACATCCACAAGCTCGACCGGCTCATGAACCTCGTCGGCGAGCTCGTGCTCGTGAAGACGAGCCTGCTCGAGATCGCCGAGCGGCTCCGCGCCGGTGACGAGTCGACCACCCTCGGCCTCGAGCTGCACCGCGAGAGCCGCAGCCTCGACCGCAAGCTGAACGAGCTGCAGGGTGGGATCCTCGAGGTCCGGATGGTCCCGCTCGGCCAGATCTTCGACAAGCTGGCTCGCATGGTGCGCAAGCTCGGACGCGACCTGGCCAAGCAGGTCGAGCTCGAGGTGGCGGGGAGCGACGTCGAGCTCGACAAGCTCCTCGTCGAGGACCTGTCCGACCCGCTCATGCACCTCATCCGGAATGCGCTCGACCACGCCATCGAGCCGCCCGACGTTCGGCTGCGCGCAGGCAAGCCGCCCGCCGGCAAGATCACGCTCTCGGCGACGCAGAAGGGCAGCCACGTCCTCATCGCCGTCGAGGACGACGGCGCCGGGATCGACGAGCGGCGCATCCGCGAGGTGGCGGTGCAGCGGGGGCTCGCCTCGCCGGAGGCGGTCGCGCAGCTCTCGCGTCGCGAGGTGATGAACCTCATCTTCGTGCCCGGGTTCTCCACCGCGCAGAAGGTGACGGCGCTCTCGGGGCGCGGCGTCGGCATGGACGTGGTCAAGAACAACATCGCCGCGATGAGCGGCATCATCGACCTCCACACCACGCTCGGGAAGGGGACGCGCTTCGAGATCACGCTGCCCGTCACCCTGGCCATCATCCGCGCGCTCGTGGTCGAGGCGGCCGGCCGCACCTACGCCGTGCCGCTCAACAGCGTGCTCGAGATCGTCACGGTCGAGCCCTCCGAGCTGCGCACCATCGAGATGCGCGAGGTCATCACCGTGCGCGGAGCCACCCTGCCGCTCGTGCGGCTGGGCCGGTTCTTCGGGACGCCCGCCGATCCGCCGAGGGGACCGCTCTTCGTGGTGGTGGTCGGGCTCGCGCAGGAGCGCCTCGGCGTCGCCGTCGACGGGGTGGTGGGGCAGCAGGACATCGTCGTGAAGCCGCTCGGCCGCGCGCTCGCCGGGGTGCGCGGGATCGCGGGCGCGACCGATCTCGGCAACCGCCGCACCGTCCTCGTGCTCGACGTGGGCGCGATCATCGAGGAGGTCGTCCACGGCGTGCCGCGCGCCGAGGTCGACGCGTAAATGTACCTCGCGCACTTCGGGCTGCGGAAGAAGCCGTTCTCGAAGTCGCCCGACCCCGCCTTCCTCTACCCCTCGCGCGGTCATGCCGAGGCGCTGGCCCGCCTCTCCTGGGCGCTCGAGGAGCGCGAGGTGGCGGTGCTCACGGGCGAGGTGGGCGCTGGCAAGACGACCCTCTCGCGCGCGCTCGTGGACGCCTTCGCCGAGCGCTGCCGCTTCGCGCTGGTGGTGAACCCGGCGCTGCCGCCCGCGCAGCTCCTCGCCGCGATCGCGTCGGGCTTCGGCGTGCCGGAGAAACGCCGCAAGGCCGACACGTACGCGGCGCTCGCGGAGCTCTTCGGCGAGCTCGACTCGCGCGGCGTCTTCCCCGTCGTGATGGTGGACGAGGCGCAGCTCCTGGCAGGCCGCGGCGCGTACGACGAGCTGCGCCTCCTCACCAACCTCTCGGCCGACGACCGCGCGCTCGTCGGGATCGTGCTCCTCGGCCAACCCGAGCTGCGCGAGCGGCTGCCGGAGAAGGGCGGCGAGGCGTTCGCGCAGCGGGTCGGCGTCGCCTACCACCTCGGGCCGCTCGACGTGGAGGAGGCGGGCCGGTACCTGACCCACCGGCTCCACGTCGCCGGGCGCGCCGCGCCGCTCTTCACCCCCGACGCGATCGCGCTCCTGCACGCGCGGAGCGGCGGCATCCCGCGCATCATGAACCAGCTCGCGACGGGCGCGCTCCTCGAGGCGTTCGCGCGCGACGTGGAGGAGATCGACGCCGATGTGGTCAAGGCGGCGATAACCGAGCTCGACGCCTGGCTCGGCGGACGGGGCGCGGCGGGGTAGACTCGCCGAGGCGATGGACTTCCTCCGCATCAGGCAGAAGGCGAAGGAGCGCGCGCAGACGCGTGAGCGCGAGGCCACGCCGCCCGCCGGCGAGCTCGCGCCCGAGCGCGTGCAGCGCATCGAGGACGCGCTGCGGGAGGAGCTGGCCGCCCTCGTCGTCACGAAGGTCGAGGCGCCCCCCGCGGTCCTGGGCTCGCGCGCTCCGGTCGAGGACGATCCCCTCGACGACTTCTTCTGGCGCGAGGACGAGGTGGCGCCCAGCCTGCCCGTCCTCGTCGCCGCGCCCTCGCGCGCTGCGCCCGAGATCGCGGAGGCGCGCCGCGAGTGGCTCACGTTCGTGCTCGGGGGCGAGGAGTACGCGGTCGAGATCGGCCACGTCCGCGAGATCCTGAAGGCGCCCGCCATCACCGAGGTGCCGCGCGCCCCGGCGCACGTGCTCGGCGTCATCATGGTGCGCGGGGAGGTCATCGCCGTCTACGACCCGCGCCGCCGCCTGGGCCTCCCCACCCCGCCGGCGAAGCGCCAGGCGCGCGTCGTCGTGTGCGACGCGGGTGAGGGGCTGCGCGGCCTCCTCGTGGACGCCGTCTCGCAGGTGGTGCGCCTCCCCGCCTCGGCCATCGAGGCGCGCCCGAGCGGCATCGGCGGGCCGTCCGCCGACTACATCGCGAGCATCGGTCGCGAGGGCGAGCGGCTCTTCATCCTCCTCGATCTCGCGGCCGTGCTGCGCGACGCCCTCCCGGACGCGCCGTGAGCGATGTCAGGCGAGCGCAGGGGAGACCGGACGAGGCGGACCCGACGCGAGCGGGGGGGCCTCGGATATTCGAGCTGTGCGCGTTTCGCGTGGGCGGCGCGGAGTACGCGATCGACCTCCGGCGTATCCGCGAGATCGTGCAGCCGCTCCCCATCACGGCCGTCCCGCGCGCGCCGGAGTACGTCGACGGCGTCATGGACCTGCGCGGCGAGGTCATCCCCGTGGTGGACGTGCGCAAGCGCCTCGGGCTCACGCCGCGCGAGGGTGGCCGGGCGAAGGTGCTGGTCGTGAACGTCGCCGGCCGCATCCTCGGGCTCCTCGTCGACGCCGTCTGCGAGGTGGTCCGCCTGCCGCGCTCTGCGATCGGGCCGCCGCCGTCTCTGCTCGCGACCGGGGGGCCGCGCCTGTTCCTGGGGGTGTGCGGGGCGCGCGAGGCGCGCGCGGCGGCGGCCGGGCGCCATCCAGGGCCGGCGGGCAAGGCGCCGCCGAAGCTCCGGCTCCTCCTCAACGTGAAGGCGCTCCTCGAGCCCTCGACGCCCGCCGCCGCCGCCGCCGCGGCCCTGGAGCTGTCGGGCAGGACGAGCGACGCGTGAGCGCGTGCGGCGACCAGGGGCCCTCCGCGCCCTCCGCGCCCGCCTCGGACGCGGACGAGGAGCGCCGGTACCGCGCCGTCCTCGACCTCGATCCGGCGGCGCCGGCCTCCGCGCCCCTGCTGCTGGGGCGCCTCGACGATCCGAGCTGGCGAGTTCGCAGCGCCGCGGCCGAGCGCCTGGCGCAGGCCGACCCCGCGATGGCGGTCCCGGGGCTGGTCGCGGCGCTCGGGACGGACGGCAGCGCCGGGCGGCGCAACGCGGCGGCGGCGGCGCTGGTGCAGGTCGGGGCGCCCGCGCTCGCCCCGCTCGTGCAGGCGCTGGCGAGCCCCGGCGCCGACCTGCGGACGGCCGCCGTCGAGATCCTCGGCGATCTCGCCGATCGCCGCGCGGTGGAGGCGCTCGCGGCGCGGCTCCTCGACGTGAGCGCGAACACGCGCGCCGCCGCCGCCGAGGCGCTCGGGAAGATCGGCGGCGCCGACGCGATCGCGGCGCTGGGCGGCTGCCTCGGCTCGGGCGATCCGCCGCTCCGCCGCGCCGCCCTCGACGCGCTCGCGCGGCTCCGCGCGCCGCCGCCGGCGTCGCGCCTCCAGGAGCTCGCGAAGGACCGCAG
>DASWDS010000384.1:0-5407 GCA_036395165.1 Anaeromyxobacteraceae bacterium
GCTGCAGGTGGAGGACGGCACGACCTTCGTCGTCCTGGGGGGCTCCGGGTCCGGCAAGACGGTGCTCATGAAGCACGTCATCGGGCTGCTCAAGCCGGACCAGGGGCCCCCCAGGACGACGAAGGTCGTGCCGTCCTCCACCTGCAGCGAGATGCCGCGCAGCACGTGGTTGTCCCCGAACGCCTTGTGCAGATCGCGGACCTCGATCACCGGCTCACCGTCCCGCCCCGACCGTCACCAGCGTGAGCGCGTAGTCCACGATGAGGATGGCGATCGAGCTCATCACCACCGCGCGCGTCGTCCCCTCCCCCACGCCCCTCGACCCGCCCGTCGCGCTGTAGCCGCGGTAGGTGGTGATCACCGCCACCACCGCGCCGAAGAGGACCGCCTTGAAAAGCCCGTGCAGCACGTCGGCGGGCTCGACGAAGGTGCGCGTGTGCTCGATGAAGGGGCCGGCCGGGATCTCGGCGACGTAGATGCCCATGAGGTAGGCGCCCGCGTAGCCGATGGCGTTGAAGAGCATCGTGAGGAGCGGGAACATCGCCACCGCGGCGAGGAAGCGGGGGACCGCCAGGTAGTGGATCGGGTTCACCGCCATCGTCTCCATCGCGTCGATCTGCTCGGTGACGCGCATGGTGCCGAGCTCCGTCGCGATGGCGCTCCCCGAGCGCCCGATGACCATGAGCGAGGTGAAGACGGGGGCGAGCTCGCGCGCGAGGCTGATCGCGACCGAGCCGCCCACGTACCCCTCCGCGCCGAGCGGTCGCATGGCGTAGTTGCCCTGCAGGCCGAGCACCATGCCGGCGAAGAAGCCGGTGGTGGCCACGATGAAGGTCGAGCCGACGCCGATGCCGGCCATCTGCGCCAGCACCAGCTCGGGCCGGAACGGCGGGCGGAACATCCACGCGAGCGTCTCGCCTGCGAAGAAGATCATGTGCCCGAAATCCTCGAGCCACGCCCGGAGCCGCCGCACCGGGTCATTGTAGTCGCGGGCCCGGCGGCCGGGCCGCTTTTCGGTCGGGCCCGGCGATCTGTATACTGCGCGGCCCTATGCTCAAGGTCGGCGGCGAGGTAGACAGCTTCTGCACGAAGTGCGAGATGACGCTCGCCCACACCATCATCGCGATGGTGGACGGGCGCCCGGTCAAGGTCGAGTGCAACACCTGCCACGGCGTGCACCGCTTCCGCGGCGACCTGCCTGCGGCGGCGAACGGGAAGAAGCCCGCCCGCGCCGCGGTCACCAGGCCGGCGCGCGAGCGGCCGGTCACCCTGTCCTTCGACGAGGCGCTGCGCCAGAGGAACCTCGCCATGGCGCAGCGGTACTCGCCCAAGGTGCGTTACGACGTGGACCAGGTCATCGAGCACCCCACCTTCGGGCTCGGCTGGGTGTCCGCGGTCCGCGACGCGACGAAGGTCGAGGTGACCTTCCGGGGCGACGTGAAGGTGCTGGTCCAGGGAAAGAGCTGAGGCAGCTCACCCGCCGCGCGCGGCCGCGACCGCCCGCGCCATGTCGTCGGGCAGCGGCGCGTCGAGCCGCAAGAGCGAGCCCGTCGCGGGATGGCGGACCTCGAGGCTCGACGCGTGCAGCGGCGTGCGCGCGAGCAGGATCGCGCCTGCGGCGTCGGCGAGCGGCGCCGCGTCACCGTAGTCGGGGTCGATCGCGAGCGGCGTCCCCGCCCACGCGAGGTGGACCCGGATCTGGTGCGTGCGCCCGGTCTCCGGCAGCGCCTCGACGAGCGCCAGCGCCGGGAGCGGCGGCCTCGCGGGGAAAGCCTCGACGAGCCGCACCCGCGTCGCGGCCTCCTTCGCCCTGGGATCGCCGGACCTCCCGGGGCGCATCCTCCCGCGCCGCGCCGGCGCGATGGGAGCGTCGAGCCGCGCCTCGGCTGGCGGCATGCCGCGCACGAGCGCCAGGTACCGCTTCGTCACCTCGTGACGGTCGAAGGCGAGGTTGAGCGTCCGGTGCGCCTCGGCGGTGCGCGCGAACACGAGCACGCCGCTCGTGCCGCGATCGAGCCGGTGCACGACCCAGAGCCGACCGAACGCCTCCTGCGCCTCCTCCTGCAGCGTGCGCTCGGGCGCACCACGCCCCGGGATGACGAGGCGGCCCGCCGGCTTGTCCACGGCGACGAGGTGCTCGTCCGCGTGCAGGACGGAGAGCTCTGCCATCAGATCGTCTTGCGGGCGGGAACGACCGAAACCGGCCCGAACCGCTCGAGCGCGGGCGCGACCCGCTTCGCGGGCCCGACCGCGACGATGACGCCGCGGTCGAGCGGGAAGTGCCGGCGCGCGATCTCGCGGCACTGCTCCGCCGTGACCGCTCGGACGCGCTCGCGGTAGCCGGTGATCTCGTCGAGCGGGATCCCGTAGAGCTTCACGTCGGCGAGCTTCTCCGCGACCTGGTCGTGCGTCTCGAGCGAGAGCGGGTACAGCCCTGCGAGGTAGCTCTGGGCGCGCCCCAGCTCCTCCTCGCTGGGCCCCTCCGCGCAGAAGCGCTCGGCCTCGTCGAGGACGACCTGGAGGAGCTCGGCGGTCGTCTCGACCTTCGTGAACGACGCGACGAAGAAGATGCCGGCCGCCCGGCTCATGGCGAAGCGGCTGCGGACGCCGTACGAAAGCCCGCGGTTGACGCGGACCGCCTCCATGAGGCGCGAGGTGAACCCGCCGCCGAAGATCGCGTTCGCGACGAGCGCGGGGAAGTACTCCCGGGTCGCGCGCGCCAGCGCCGGCGAGGCGACCCGCACCTGCGTCTGCGTGACGTCGCCCTTGTCCACGACGAGGACGCTGCGCGGGACGGCCGGCGGAGCCGGGATGGCGGGCGCCGGCCCGCCCGCCGCGCGCCACCGTCCGAGCCGCCTCCGCGCCTGCGCGAGCGCCTCCTCGGGATCGACCGCGCCGACGATGACGAGCGTCGTGGAAGCCGGGGCGAACCAGCGGCGGTGGAACGCGACCGCGTCGGCGCGGTGCAGCGCCTCGATGTGGCGCGCGCGGCCGTCGGTGGGGTGGCCGTAGGGGTGGCCACGGTAGACCGCGTCGATCATGGCGCGGTCCGCGACCGCGCCCGGCTCGTCGAGCACGTGCGCGAGCCCGGCCACCTCGCGCCGGCGGATCCGCCGCCACTCCGCGGCCGGAAACGTCGGGCCCGTCGCGACGTCCGCCACCACGTCGAGCAGCTCGGAGAGGAACTCCGCGGGCGCGGAGAGGCCGAAGTACGTGGCGTCCTCGTCGGACCCCGCGCCGAGCTCGCTGCCGAGCGACTCGATCCGGTCGTCGATCTCCCTGCCCGTCCGCCGGGCCGTCCCGCGCCGCGCCACCTGCGCGACGAGGTTCGCGAGCCCGTGGCCCCGCGGCGGGTCGAGCGAGGCGCCGGCGGAGATGACGATCCGCACCGCGACGAGCGGCACGCCCGGCCGGCGCGCGACGACCACGGTCACGCCGTTCTCGAGCCGCTCCTCGTGGAGCGGTGGGAGCTGGATGGACCCCTGTCCCGGCATCGCGCCCCCGCCCTTCACGCCCCCTCCGGCTCGAGCGTCACGACGCAGCGCTGCGTGGGCCCGAGCCAGGTCTCCGCGACGCGCCGGACGTCGCGCGTCCCGACCGCCGCGTACTGCGCGAGCGAGCGTCCCGCCTCGCGCCAGTCGCCGAGGAGCGCCTCCGCCTGCCCGAGCGCGTGGGCCACCCCGTTGTGCGTCGCGAGCTCGTGCAGGACGGAGCTCCGCAGCAGGCGCTGCGCCCGGCGCAGCTCTCCGGCGCCGATCCGCGTGGTCGCGACCTTCGCGATCTCGTCCCACAGCGCGCGCTCGGCCTTCGCCGGGACCACGCCGGGCGCGAGCTCCGCGAAGACGAGGAAGACGCCCGGGTCGATGCGCCAGCCCCACGACACGTTCACCGAGACGGCCAGCTCGTCTGTCTCGACCAGCCGCCGCCGCAGGCGCGACGCCTCGCCGACCGCGAGCACCGTCTGCAGCACGTCGAGGGCCGCCGAGTCGGCGCTCTTCGCGGCCGGACCGCGCCAGCCGACGAGGAGCGCCGCCGCCTGCGAGGGGTAGCGCACGGCGGCGCGCCGCTCGCCGCGCTGCGGCGGCTCGCCCTCGGCGACCGGGTGCGGCGCCGGGAAGGCCGGGATGTCCCCGTACGCGCGCTCGATGGCCCCGAGCGTCGCATCCGGGTCGAGGTCGCCGACGGCGTAGATCGCGGCGTTCCCGGGCGCGTAGTAGGTCCGGAAGAACTCGGCGCAGTCGCCGCGCGTGATGCGGTCGATGTCGTCCATCCACCCGATGACGGGCCAGCGGTACGGGTGCGCCTGGAAGACGAGCGACTCGAGCTGCTCCTCCATGAGCCCGAAGACGGAGTTCTCGGTGCGGAGCCGCCGCTCCTCCTTCACCACCTGCCGCTCCTGCTCCAGCGTCTCGGGCGTGAGCGCGAGCGAGCGCATGCGGTCCGACTCGAGGTCGAGCACGGTCTCGAGCGCGTCCGACGCGAAATCCTCGTAGTAGGCGGTCACGTCGTTCGACGTGTACGCGTTGGAGCTGCCGCCGCGCGACTCGAGGAGGCGGTCGAACTCCTTCGGGCCGTACTTCGCCGCCCCGTTGAACATCATGTGCTCGAAGAGGTGGCTGATGCCGGTCCTGCCGAGCTGCTCGTTGCGGGAGCCGACCTGGAAGAACGTGTAGTAGCTCACCGTCGGCGCGTTCCGGTCGGCGAGGAGCCGCAGGCGCAGGCCGTTCGGGAGCTCACGGGTGACGACGCGATCGAGGTCGAGGATGGGAGCGTCGGGCGTTCTGGGCACGGATCTCCTTTTCGCGCCCGTGAACATAGCGACGCGGCCACATCCAGTCCAACGGCCGCTCGCCCGCTGCGCGGCCGTAAACGTTCGATTAGAACACGAGAGGTCCTGCCGTGGTGCCGGGTCGTTCCACGGTAGGTCATGTAACCGACAGTCGGTGGTGGCGTTTCGGGCCCGGGTCTAGAAGGTGCCGAGCTTCGGGGCGTCATTCCTAGAATTGCCATCATGACGAGGACTTCCAGACGAATGGCCACCAAGACCAGGCAGCAGCGTGACCCACGCCGCGAGGTGCTCCGCAAGCTCGGCGAGAAGGTCCGTGCGTACCGCCGCGAGCGCGGTCTCACGCAAGAGGCGCTCGCCGAGACGCTCGACCTGTCGGTCGCCTACGTGAGCCTCATCGAGCGCGGTGGCCGCAATCCCCCGTACACGACCGTCGTCGCCATCGCCCACGCGCTCGGCGTCTCGGCGCGAGACATCTGCGAGTAGTCGCGGTTAGAGGTCCAGGGGACGCCCGCACTCGGCGCACCGCCCCTTGCGGCGCCGCAGGGGCAGGCCGCAGCCCGGGCAGCGCGCGCCGCGCGCCGCCGGCGACGTCGTCCGCCCGTCGGCGCGCGGCGCGCG
>DASWDS010000385.1:0-15687 GCA_036395165.1 Anaeromyxobacteraceae bacterium
GGGCGCGCCGGCGGCCGTGGCGGACTTCGAGCTCGCCTCGGGCGGCCGCATCCACGGGGTCGTCCTCGACGCCCGCTCTCGCCGGCCGATCGCGGGCGCGGAGATCGAGGTCGAGGGACAGGTCGAGCTGGGGCCCTCCCCGCTCCCTGTCCTGGCGCTCGCGGCCTCCGGTCCGGACGGGCGCTTCGAGCTCTCGGGCGTGCCGGACGTCCCGGTGTCGCTGCGCGCGGCCGCGGTGGCCCACCACGCGCGGATCTTCTCCGGCATCGAGGTGCACGAGGGTGGCGCGCTCGGCCCCATCACCGTCGAGCTCACGCCCGTGGAGCCGGGCGAGGATCCCAAGGTGGAGCTGACCGGCATCGGCGCGGTGCTGGCCCGCCGCGGTGACCACCTCACCATCGTGAGCGTCGTGCCCGCCGGCGGCGCCGCCGACGCCGGCCTGGGCCCGGGCGACGAGCTCGTCCGGATCGACGGGCTCGCGGTGGCGGACATGCCGTTCGGCACGGCCGTGAACCTCATCCGCGGCCCCGAGGGCAGCGCGGTCGTGCTCGGCGTGCACAGGCGCGACGACCCGCAGCGCGCCGAGCTGCGGGTCGTCGTCTACCGGAGGCTCGTCAGGAACTGATCGACCTCGCCGCTACGGGATCACTGCCCGCTGGGCGTGCGCGCCTGCCGCTGCGTGGCGAGATCGCGCTGGATCTTCTGGGCGTCCTTGAGGTGGCTCTCCATCTTCTTCGCCGACTTGTCGAGGAAGCTCGCGAAGTCCTTGTCGGACTTGTTCGCGCCGCGCTTCGCGTGCTGCTCGGCGTCGCGGACCTCGCGGACGTCCTTCGTGTGGTCTTCGACCATCATCTTCATGTAGGCGCGATCCGCCTGCGCGCCGCTCATGTTCTTGAGCTCGTCGAGCTTCGCGTGGTGCTCGCCCTTCTCCACGTCGGCGGGCTTGGGCGCGCTGGTGAGGTCGATGTTGTGCTTCTGCGCCCAGTCCATGGCGTCCTTGTCCATCGCGGAGTGGTCGACGACCATCTTCTTCGCGAAGTCCTTCACCTTGTCGTTCATCGCGTGCTCGCGCATCCAGGTGCCGGCCTCGACCTCCATCTCGTTGCCCGTGTGCAGCTTGGCGAGCGTGCGCGCCGTGTCGCTCGTCGCCTGCTGGCCCATCGCGCCGGCCTTCTTGCCCGCCGTGTCGGCGGCGCTGCTCGCGGTGCCCTGCGCTTGTTGCGCGGTGTCGCTCGTGCGGCCGGCGGGCTGGTTCGCCTTCTCGGCCGAGTCCGTGCTCTGCGCCGGCGTCGCGGCCGTGTCGGACGACGCGGCGCCCTGGCTGCTGGTGGCCCCGCTGCCGGTCGCGGCGCCCGAGTCCTGCTGCGTGCTGCTGCCCGATTGAGCCGCCACGGGCAAGGCGTACAGCGTTGCCGCGAGCGCGCCCGCGATCCACTTCACCTCTCGAAGCATGGTTCCCCCTCCTGCTTGGTCCGGACCACAAGATGGGGACCGGGCGGCCGCCGCGCCAACCCCCGCGCCGTGGCTGCGGAAGGGCGGCCGTGCGCCCGGCGCGCGGAGGGGCGAGCGCCGCGCTACCACGGCTCCCGCATGCCGATGAACGACTGCGGGTAGCCCCACTCCGGCACCGAGACGCGATCGAGCGCGGCGAGGTCGTCGCCGTCGAGTCGTGCCTCGAGCGCCCGCAGGTTCTCGTCGAGCTGGCGCACGTCGCGCGCGCCGACGAGGACGGTCGTGACCTCGGGGCGCGCGAGCAGCCACGCGATCGCGACGGCGGCCGGCGTCGTCTCGCGCTTGCGCGCGATCGCCCGCAGCGCGTCCACGACCGCCCAGGCGCGATCGTTGTCGAACTGCTTGAACGAGTCGCGCCAGGTCTCGAGCCGCGAACCGGCCGGCGCGGGTTGGCCGCGCTGGTACTTCCCCGAGAGGAACCCGCGCGCGAGCGGGCTCCACACGATCGTGCCGAGCCCGAACGCGCGGCACGCGGGGACGAGCTCGCGCTCGGCGTCGCGGACCGCGAGCGACCACTGGAGCTGGATCGAGACGTACGGCTCGAACCCGCGCCGGTCGGCGGCCCAGAGCGACTCGACCAGCCGGTACCCCGTGTAGTTGGAGCACCCGACGTAGCGGACCTTCCCCTGCCGGACGAGATCGGTGAGCGCCGAGAGCGTCTCCTCGATCGGGACGGCGCGATCCTGCATGTGCACCTGGTAGAGGTCGATGTGGTCGGTCGCGAGGCGCCGCAGCGAGTCCTCGCACGCCTTCAGGATCGCCTTGCGCGAGAGGCCGTGGTCGTGCGGCCCCGCGGTCTCGGCGATCCCCGACGTCGCGAAGCGGCACTTCGTCGCGAGGACGACCTTGTCGCGCTTCCCGGCGAGCCAGCGCCCGAGCAGCTCCTCCGAGCGCCCCTCCGAGTAGACGTTCGCGGTGTCGATCGTGTCGATCCCGGCGTCGAGCGCGCGGTCGAGGACGCGGCGCGCTTCCGTCTCGGTCGAGGTCACGCCCTTCATGAACCCCTCGGCCTCGCCGAACGTCATGGCGCCGAAGGAGAGGCGCGAGACCTTGAGGCCGGATGGACCGAGCGTGCGGTGTTCCATGGCGCGCTTGCTAACGGCGCCCGTCGCCGCGCGCCACCCGACGCCCCGTCACGCCCCGACCAGCGCCGCCAGCTCCGCGAGGTCGCGGACGGAGTGCGTGGCGGGTCCAGGGCGCGCGTGCGGGCGCGCGACGTACACGGTCGTGAGCCCGAGCCGCGCCGCGACCTCGAGGTCGTAGTCGGCGTACGCCGAGACGTGCCACCAGGCCGGCCCGAGCTCGACGCGCAGCCGCTCCGACACGTGCCGCCAGAACTCCGGGTCGGGCTTGTAGCGCCGGACATCCTGCGCGCAGATCCAGGCGCCCAGGCGGAACCCGAGCCCGCGCTGCACGTCCTCGCCGTGGGCCCGATCGCTGTTGGTGGTCGCGACGCAGGGCGCGACGGCCATGAGCCTGCGCAGCGCCGCCGGCGCGTCGGGGTATGCCGGCCAGCGCCCCACCCCCTCGCCGACGTGGACGGCCGCCGCAACGCCGAGCCCGAGGACGTCCATCAGGGAGAGCGCGGTGATCTCGGCGTAGGTCCGGAAGAGCGGCTCCTGCTCGAGCGCGCCCTGCCGGTCCATGATCGCGTCGAAGTCGCCGTCGCGCAGCGGACGGCCGTGCGCAGCCACGGCCTCCGACAGGCCGCGGCGCCAGTCGACGACCGTCCCGAAGACGTCGAAGGTGAGGAGCTGCGGTCGCGGTCGTGGCACGGCTAAGCGATGCTCGCCGGCCGTGCCACCACGCCAGGCCGCTCGTGCTCCGGCGGCCGCTCACCGGCGGGCGGGGGCAGCCTCGGCCTCAGCTCCTCCACCGTGACGTCCAGGCCGATCCCGCCCTTCTCCAGCCAGGCGTGCTCGCCCGAGAGGACGGCGCGCCCGGTGCGATAGGCGAGCTCGTCGTGGTTGTGCCAGAGCGCGTGGAAGAGCTGGTCCACCCGCTCGCGCTCCTGCACGCAGAAGTTCTCGGCCAGCGCGAGCGCCTGCGGCGCCTCGGGCTTGCCCGCCCGCGCCAGCGCCTGCGCGCGCGAGACGCTCGCCGCCATGGCGAAGAGCTCGTTCGCGATGTCCACCAGCCGGAACAGGAACGCCTGCTTCCGCTCGGCGGCCGCGCGGAACACGATCATCGAGTGGAAGATCTCGCGGGCGAGCTTGCGGCTCCTCCGCTCGACGTAGCGCAGGTGTCGGGCGAGCTTGCCGAACCCCCCGAAGCGCGGCGCGAACAGCCCGCGCAGCCACAGCCCGAGGTACCACACGACGTAGAAGGCGCCCACTCGCGGGAGCGAGGCGAGCTTCTTCCCGAGCGGGACCTTCGGGTCGATCATCGCGCCTGCGATCTGCAGGTGCTTGTCGACCGCCTCGCGGGCCATGAAGAGGTGCATGATCTCCGAGGAGCCCTTGAAGATGAGGTTGATGCGGGTGTCCCGCATCCAGCGCTCGACGCCGACCGGCACCTCGCCGCGCGCCTCGAGCGAGCGCTCGGTCTCGTACCCGCGGCCGCCGCGGATCTGCATCGTGTCGTCGAGCAGCCTCCACGTGCGGACGGTGTTCCACTCCTTCGCGGCCGCGGCCTCGAGCCGGATGTCGTACCCCTTCTTGTCGGCGAGGGCCTGGGCCAGGTCGGAGACCGCCTCCATCGCGAAGACGGTCGAGCCCATCTCGGCCAGCTTGTGCGCGATCGCCTCGTGCTTGCCGATCTCTTGGCCCCACTGGGCGCGCGCCGCCGACCACTTCCTGCACAGCTCGAGCGCGTTCTTCGTGCCACCCACGACCGACGCCGGGAGCGAGAGGCGGCCGGTGTTGAGCGTGGTGAGCGCGATCTTGAGCCCACGCCCCTCCTTGCCGATGAGGTTCTCGCGCGGGACCTTCACGTCCGTGAAGCGGAGCGCGGCGTTGGCGAGCGCGCGCAGGCCCATGAACCGGCAGCGGTGCGTCACCTCCACGCCCGGCCAGCTCGTCTCGACGACGAAGGCGCTGATCGCGTTGGTCTTGGGGTCGCGCGCCATGACGACGAGCAGCTCGGCGATGGTGCCGTTCGTGCACCACAGCTTCGAGCCGTTGAGGATGAAGTGCTTGCCGTCCTCGGTCGGCTCGGCGGTGGTGGTGAGCCGTCCGGGATCGGACCCGACGACCGTCTCGGTGAGGGCGAAGGCGGTGATGGCTCCCTTCGCCACGCGCGGCAGGTATCTCTTCTTCAGCTCGTCGGAGCCGAAGAGCTTGAGCGGCTGCGGGACGCCGATCGACTGGTGGGCGGAGAGCAGCGCGCCGATGTTCGCGTCGTAGCTCCCGAGGAGCTGCATCACCTTGCCGTACTCGACCTGGTTCATCCCGAGCCCGCCGTACTCCGCCGGGACCTTCATCCCGAAGGCGCCGAGCCGCCGCAGCCCGTCGATGACGTCGGGCGGGTACTCGCCGCGCTCGTCGATCTCGGTCGGATCGACCCGCTCGCGGAGGAACGCCTCGAACGCGTCGTAGAAGCGCCGGAACTCCGGGCGCTCGCTCTCGGCGCGCGGATAGGGGTGGATGAGGTCGAGCCGGAAGCGGCCGAGGAACAGGTCCCGCAGGAACCCGGCGCCCTGCCACTCGGTCTCTCGCGACGCTTCCGCGACGTCGCGCGATCGCTGGATCTCTTCCCTCTCAGCGGTTCCGGTGGCCATGAGCTCGAGCCCCTCTGCAGACGATGTCCGTGGCGTGCCGCGAGGCGCGGCGGCCGATGCCAGAATCAAATGGCCAGCAGACGGCCGCCGGGCACGACCTTGACGGGTTGCGTCACGACGAGGCCTCGCGCCGCGGCGGTCCCGCGCGGGTCGCCCGGCCTACATCAACCCGAGCGTCAGCTTCGCCGCGTCGCTCATCATGCTCTGGTCCCACGGCGGGTCGAAGACGAGCTGCACGTCGACGTCCTTCACCCCCGGGACGCGCGCGACCTTGCTGCGCACGTCCTCGACCAGGACCGGCCCCACCCCGCACCCGGGCGCGGTGAGCGTCATCGTCACGAGCACCTTCACCCCGCCCTCCACCGCCTCGGAGGTGACGAGGTAGACGAGCCCGAGGTCCACGATGCTGGCCGGGATCTCGGGATCGTAGACGGTCTTCAGCTCGTCCCAGACCTTCTGCTCGTCGAACGGCCCCTCCGCGCGTACCGTGCGCGCCTCGGCCGCCTTGGCGGCGAGATCGACGAACTCCTGCCCGAGCGCGTCGGCGTCCCGAGCGGCGATGCGCGCGAGCCCGCCGCGCTCGGTCATGACGGTGACGTTCCCGTCGAGGACCTGCTGCGGGATCACGTACGAGCCGGGGTCGAGCCGGATCTTGAAGCCGCTCGGGATCTGCGTGGCGTCGCAGCCGCGCGTGAGGAAGACGGGTTCTCTTCGCTGCATGACGCCTACTCCGTCGAGACCACCTTCGGCTGCGCCTCGAGCGCGTTCTTGAGCGTGTGCCAGACGAGACTCGCGCACTTCACCCGCGTCGGGAACTCGCAGACGCCGGAGAGCGCCGCGAGCTTCCCCAGCTCCGAGAGCGGCACCTTGTCCGGACCCTCGGTGACGAGCCGGTGGAAGCGCGAGAAGAGCTCCTCCGCCTCGTGCACGGTCTTGCCCTTGACGGACGTCGTCATGAGCGACGCCGACGCCTTCGAGATGGCGCAGCCCGAGCCCTCGAACGCGATGTCCTGGATGCGCTCCCCGTCCAGCTTCACGTACAGCTTGAAGTGGTCGCCGCAGAGCGGGTTCAGCCCTTCGGCCTGCCGGTCGGGGTCCGCGATGACGCGAAAGTTCCGCGGCCGCCGGCCGTGGTCGAGGATGACCTCCTGGTACAGATCGTCGAGCTCCGAGCTCATGCGAACATCCTTCTCACCTTCTCCAGGCCCGTGACGAGGGCGTCGATCTCCGCGCGGGTATTGTACAGCCCAAGGGACGCGCGCGCCGTGGCGGGGAGGCCGAAGCGGTGCATGAGCGGCTGGGCGCAGTGGTGGCCGGTGCGGATGGCGATGCCCTCGCGATCGAGCACGGTGCCGATATCGTGCGGGTGGATGTCCTCGAAGACGAACGAGAGCACGGCCGCCTTGCGGGGCGCCGTCCCGATGAGCCGCAGCCCAGGGATGCGCGCGAGCGCGGCCGTGCCGTAGGCGAGCAGGTCGTCCTCGTGCGCCCACGCCGCGTCGCGCGGGAGCGATTCCAGGTAGTCGAGGGCGGCCCCCAGCCCGACGGCGCCGGCCATGTTGGGCGTGCCCGCCTCGAACTTGTAGGGCGGCCGGTTGTAGATGGTCTTCTCGAAGGAGACCTGCAGGATCATGTCGCCGCCGCCCTGCCACGGCGGCATCGCCTCGAGGTGCTCGGCCTTTCCGTAGAGGACGCCGATCCCCGTCGGCCCGTAGATCTTGTGGCCGCTGAACGCGTAGAAGTCGCAGTCGAGCGCCTGCACGTCGGCGGCGCAGTGCGGCGCCCCCTGTGCGCCGTCGACCACCACCGGGATGCCCCGCGCGTGCGCCAGGGCCACGATCTCGGGCAGCGGGTTCACCGTTCCGAGCGCGTTCGAGACGTGCGTCACCGAGAGCAGCTTCGTGCGCGGGCCGAGGCGCTTCTCCAGCTCGTCGAGGAGGAGCACGCCGCGATCGTCGATGGGCGCGACGACGAGCTTGGCGCCCTTCTCGGCGCAGAGCATCTGCCAGGGCACGATGTTGGAGTGGTGCTCCATCTCCGTGATGACGACCTCGTCCCCGGCGCCGACGCGCTGCTTGCCGAAGGTGAACGCGACGAGGTTGAGCGCCTCGGTGGTGCCCCGGACGAAGACGATCTCGGACGACTGCCGCGCGTTGAGGAACTTGCGCACGCGCTCGCGCGCGCCCTCGTACGCCTCGGTGGCGCGCTCGGACAGGAAGTGCACGCCGCGGTGGACGTTCGCGTTCTCCTGGTCGAAGAAGCGCGCCATCGACTCGACCACCTGCCGCGGCTTCTGCGTGGTCGCGGCGCTGTCGAGGTAGACGAGCGCCTTACCGCGCACCGGCCGGGAGAGGATGGGGAAGTCGCAGCGGACCTGGTCGGCGTCAAAGGGCTCGGCGGCGGGCTCGGCGACGGGCTTGTGCAGCGCGACGACCTCGGCCTCGGGCGGGCTGGGATGGACTCTCATGCGACCTCCCTCAGGAGCTCGCCGTCGGGGAGGCGCGCCGTGACCGCGCGCCGGACGCGCGCCCGCAGCTCCTCGGGCCCGACCCGCTGGACCATCTCGCTCGCGAACGCCCACGTCAGGAGGGCGCGTGCGAGCGCCGCCGAGAGGCCGCGCGAGCGCAGGTAGAAGAGCTGGTCCTCGCGCAGCTGCCCCACCGCGCCGCCGTGCGAGCACTTCACGTCGTCGGCGAGGATCTCGAGCTGCGGCTTCGTGTCGACGGTCGCGTCCTCGGAGAGGAGGAGGGTCGAGCTCACCTGCCCGGCGTCGGTCTTCTGCGCGCCCTCGCGCACGCGGACGCGCCCGGCGAAGACGCCGCGCGACGCGCCGTCGAGGATGCCCTTGAACACCTCCCGGCTCGTGCATCGCGGGCTCGCGTGGTCCACGTGCACGAAGTGGTCGAGGACCTGCCTGCCGCCGCCGACGTACAGCCCGTTCAGATCGCAGGTGGCCTCCTCGGCGGCTAGGAGCGCGCGCGCCTCGACGCGCGCGAGCTGCGCCCCGAGCGCGATGGACTGGCCGGTGAGCCGGCTCGCCGCCCCCTGCCGGATCTGGAGGAGCCCGACGTGGAACGCCTGCGGCGCGTCCTCCTGCACGCGATCGTGCTCGACCTGCGCGCCCTCGGAGAGCGCGAGCTCGGTCACCGCGTTCACGAGGTAGGAGCCCTCGCCGCGATAGTGCTCCACGATCGTCGCGCGCGAGCCCTTCCCCGCCACGATGAGGTTCCGGGGGTGGGTGGCCACCGGCGTAGCGGCGGCGGAGAGGAAGACGAGGTGCAGCGTGGGCGATGGCTGCGCGCCGTCCGCGAGCTCGACCAGCGCGCCGTCCTCGAAGAGGCCCGCGTTGAGCGCCGCGAACGCCTCGGACGCGCCCGCGAGCATCCCGAGGAACGGCTCCACGGCCGCGGGGCGATCGCGCAGCGCGACCGCGAGGCTCCCCATCCGCACCCCGGCCCCGAGGCCCGCGAGGTCGCTCGCGTCGGGATCGAGCCGCCCGTTCACGAAGACGAGCCGCGGCGCGGGCGGCAGCTCGGCGGTGGTGACGCGAGCGCGCGGCGCGGGCTCGAACACGACCGCCGACAGTCCGGCGAGGCTCGTGTACTTCCAGTCCTCGTTCTTGAGCGTCGGCAGCTTCGCGCGCAGGAACGCCTCGCGCCCGGCGGCGCGGATCGCGCACACGAAGGCGGGCTCGCCGGCGGGACGCCACTCGACGCCGGCGGCGCGCTCCAGCTGCCCCGCGAAGCTCTGCTCGGCGGCGGTCACAGGCGCGCCTCCGCCGCCACCCGCGCGGGCGGCTCCTTCTCGATCCAGCCGTAGCCCTTCTTCTCCAGCTCGAGCGCCAGCTCCGGCCCGCCGCTCGTGACGATCCGGCCGTTCACCATGACGTGCACGTGGTCGGGCCGGATGTAGTCGAGGAGCCGCTGGTAATGGGTCACGACGATCATGGCGCGCGTGGGCGAGCGCAGCGCGTCGATGTCGAGCCCCGAGTCGATCTCGTCGAGGATGGCGAGGCGCGGCTCCAGCACCGCCATCTGGACGATCTCGTTCCGCTTCTTCTCGCCCCCCGAGAAGCCCTCGTTCACGCCGCGGTTCGCGAACGACGGATCCATCTTGACGAGCTTCATCTTCTCGTGCGCGAGGCCGAGGAAGTCGATCGCGTCGAGCGGCTCCTCGCCGCGGGCCTTGCGCAGCGAGTTGAGGGCCGTGCGCAGGAAGTACATGTTCGCGACGCCCGGGATCTCCACCGGATACTGGAAGGCGAGGAAGACGCCCTTCGCCGCGCGCTTCTCCGGCGTGAGCGCGAGCAGGTCCTCGCCGTCGAGCGTCACGCGCCCGGCGGTGACCCGGTAGGTGTCGCGGCCGGCGAGCACGCCGGCGAGCGTGCTCTTCCCGGAGCCGTTCGGCCCCATGATGGCGTGCAGCTCGCCCGCCCTCACCTCGAGATCGAGGCCGTGGAGGATCTCCTTCTCCGCGACCTTCGCGTGCAGTCCCTGGATGCTGAGCATGGTGCGTTCCGTCTCCCTCATCCGACCGAACCCTCCAGACTCATACCCAGCAGCTTCTGCGCGGCGATCGCGACGGGCCGTGCCGCCCCGCCCCGCCGGCAAAGCCGGTGCAGGCGCCATGGCGCCTGCGCTTCGATTGACGCCCCACCCCGCAGGCGGGTCCCTTCGCGCTTCGCTTCGCGAAGCGCCTCCCGCCGCGCGCCCTGATGGGCGCGTGCGCGTTGATCTCTCGTCATCCGACCGAACCCTCCAGGCTCATCCCGAGCAGCTTTTGCGCCTCCACCGCGAACTCCATCGGCAGCTCCTTCAGCACCTGCCGCGCGAAGCCGTTCACGATCATCGAGACCGCGTCCTCCTCCGCGATGCCGCGCTGGCGGCAGTAGAAGAGCTGGTCCTCGCCGATCTTCGAGGTGGTCGCCTCGTGCTCCACCTGCGCCGTCGGGTTCTTCACCTCGATGTACGGGAACGTGTGCGCGCCGCAGCGGTCGCCGATGAGGAGCGAGTCGCACTGCGAGTAGTTGCGCGCGCCCTCGGCGCCCTTCTGCACCTTCACGAGCCCGCGATACGTGTTCTGGCCGCGCCCGGCGCTGATGCCCTTCGAGATGATGGTCGAGCGCGTGCGCTTGCCGATATGGATCATCTTCGTCCCGGTGTCGGCCTGCTGGCGGTGGTTCGCGAGCGCCACCGAGTAGAACTCGCCCACGCTGTCGTCGCCCTGGAGGATGCAGGACGGGTACTTCCAGGTGATGGCGGAGCCGGTCTCCACCTGCGTCCAGCTGAGCTTCGCGCGCTCGAGCGCCTTCCCGCGCTTCGTGACGAAGTTGTAGATGCCGCCCTTCCCCTCGGCGTCCCCCGGATACCAGTTCTGCACCGTCGAGTACTTGATCTCGGCGCCCGGCAAGGCCACCAGCTCGACCACCGCCGCGTGGAGCTGGTTCGTGTCGCGCACGGGCGCGGTGCAGCCCTCGAGGTACGACACGTACGCGCCCTCGTCCGCGACGATGAGCGTGCGCTCGAACTGGCCCGTGTCGGATGCGTTGATGCGGAAGTAGGTGGAGAGCTCCATCGGGCAGCGCACGCCCTTCGGGATGTAGGCGAAGCTCCCGTCGGAGAAGACGGCGCTGTTGAGCATCGCGAAGAAGTTGTCGGTGTAGGGGACCACCGAGCCGAGGTACTTCTTCACGAGCTCGGGGTGCTCCTTCACCGCCTCGGAGAAGGAGCAGAAGATCACGCCCTTCTCGGCGAGCTTCGCCTTGAACGTGGTCGCGACGGAGACCGAGTCGAAGACGGCGTCCACCGCCACGTTCGCCAGCCGCGCCTGCTCCGCGAGCGGGATCCCGAGCTTCTCGAAGGCCTTCGTCAGCTCCGGATCGACCTCGTCCATCGAGCCGAGCTTCTTCTTCGGCTTGGGCGCCGAATAGTAGACGATGTCCTGGTAGTCGATCTTCGGATAGTGGACGTTGCTCCAGGCCGGCTCGACCATCGTGAGCCAGTGGCGGAGGGACTTGAGCCGCCAGTCGAGCATCCACTCCGGCTCGCCCTTCTTCTGCGAGATGGCGCGGACGATCTCCTCGGACAGGCCCTTCGGCACCTGGTCCGTCTCGACGTCCGTCACGAAGCCGTACTTGTACTTGCCCTCGGTGAGCTCGCGGAGGGCGGCATCCTGCGTCATCGGGTCATCTCCGTGGTCATCTCCGTGATGGAAGCAGTGGGCGGCGCGCTCGGAGGCGCCGCCAGAGCCGGCGGGCGCCCGAGCATGACCGGGCGTGGGTGTGGGCCGAGCGCCGAGAGTGGGAGCCGCTGCAGCGTGCGCTGGATCGCCCGGCTGATGGGGCCCCAGTGCCCCTTGGCGAGGCACACTGGCTCGAGGGAACAGCCGCCAGCCGTGGTGCTGCACTCCGTGAGGGCAACCGGGCCCTCGAGCGCCTCGACCACGGCAGCGACCGAGATCTGATCCGGGGAGCGGGACAGGCTGTATCCTCCCCGACGCCCCCGATGGGACACCACGATGCCCGCTTTCGACAGCTCCTTCAGGATCTTGGAGACGGTCGGCACGGGCACGCCCGAGCGCGCGGCGAGCTCGTGCGCCGTCTGGACCGGGGGGTTCCCCCCCTGAGCGAGGTTCGTCAGGAGCACGAGGCCGTAATCCGTGAGCTTGCTCATCCGCAGCATTCGCGTCCCTGGGCGGGTGACAAAGTAACTAGACCACGGCGGTCTAGTTAGCTCAGTTGTAACGCGCCGGCGCCGGGTTGCATTCGTTTTCGACCGACGCTCGCGTCGATGGCACGAGTCACCCGAGGGTGGCCCGGGTGAGGGCCCCGTCGAGCGCCTGCCCGCCACGCTCCACATAGAGGTGGTCGCCGACGATCGTGAGCGCGAGACGCGTCCGCCGCTCCTCGACGGCCGCGAGGCGGGCGAGCAGCGTCGCGTCGACCGCGGCGAGCTCGATCCGGGCGAGCCGAGCGAGCTTCGCCTCGCGAGCCTCGGCCACGAACGCCTCGAGCCGTTGCGGCGACTCGAACAGGACGGCGACCCGGGCGCGACCGGCGCGATCGGCCTCGCGCTGGAGCTTCACCGGATCGGGCTTTCCCACCCGCACCCACAGTGTCTTCTGCCCCGTCAGGTCCTCCGCGAACAGGTCCGGCTCGTCCGGATCGGAGATGCCGGGGCCGAACGTCATCCGCTCCTCGTGAAGCCAGCAGTAAGCGAGCGCGCGGAGCCACATGCGATCGAGCGTCTCCGATGGGTGGCGCGCGACCTTGAAGGAGAGGCGCTCATGTAGGTCGCGGTCGACGTGGCTGAGCGCCACGTCGAAGTCGTAGAGTGTCGGCGTGAGCGCCATTCGCATCCTCCTGGCAGCCGTCCTTATCGCAGGTTCGACCGCGGCGCGCGCGCAAGCGCAACTCTCCGCACCGCCACCGCCTCCCGCGACGTCGGCCTCGACGTCGACCTCGACCTCGACCTCGACCGCGACCGCGACCCCGACCCCGACCCCGACCGCATCCCTCACCGGCGCCCCGCTCCTCGGGCTCCAGCTCGGCGCGGGCCTGCCCGACGGCGCCGTGCTCTCGGTCGCGTTCCGGCCCTACACGAACTACGCGCGGCTGAATGCCGGCCTCGCCTGGAACTACTTCGGATTCGGGCTGCAGGGCGGCGCGACGTTCCTGCCGTTCCACTCCTGGATCACGCCGACGCTCACGGGCGAGCTCGGGACATTCTTCGCCTCGGACGTCAGCTCGACCTTCTCCAGTACGTTCCCGAGCGCGTTCAAGGGCCCGCTGTCGTCGCTCTCGTACCAGTATGCGTCGGGGCTCCTCGGCCTGGAGATGGGCCGCCCCGACGGCTTCGTGTTCTTCATCCGGGGTGGCCTGAGCCGCGTCTGGGCGAGCGCCTCCGGCGTGAAGGGCTACCAGACCGGCTCGACCACCATCGACACGGGCCCGCTCCATGTGGCCATCACCATCCCAACCGCGAACCTCGGGTTCGCCTACTACCTGTGGTGAGGCTCATGACCCGCCCTGCCCTCGCGTCCGCCGTCCTCGCCGCTTTCCTGGCTGGCTGCGGCCTCACGGCCGACGTGCAAGTGGAGCGCGCCTGCGCGCGCCTGCCGCAGCAGAGCTTCCTTCCCGCCGTGGGGGTGCCCGGGCTTCCCCCCGGCACGTTCACCACGCCGCCGATCCCGTTCACCTTCGGCGGGACCATCCCCGACATGAAGCAGAAGGGCGTCACGGACGCGCAGCTCCTGTTCGACTCGCTCGACCTCACGTCGTCCGCCAACCTCAAGTTCATCCAGACCCTCACCTTGAGCGTGCTGCCACCCACGGGCTCGGCGGTGAGCAAGAAGCCGATCGCGACGTACACGCGCCCCACGGGCGCGGAGCCGACGACGATCCGCGCGACCGGCGACGGCACGAACCTCGTCGACTACCTGGACGCCGGCAGCTTCAACCTGGAGGTCGCCGTGCAGGGCGATCCGAACCAGCTCCCCACGTCTTCCTGGACCGTCGACACGCAGCTGTGCGTCGACGCGAAGGCGACGGTGGACTACATCCAGGCCGCGAACTAAATTTAGAGCCCGCGCGCTCACCGCGCGCGGCGCAGCACCGCCAGGAACGCCTCGCCGTATTGCGCGAGCTTCTTCGGCCCGATGCCGGGGATGCGCGAGAGCGCGTCCTCGTCGTGCGGGCGCTCCGTCGCGACGAGCCGGAGCACCGCGTCCGAGAAGACGTAGAAGGCGGGGACGCCCTTCTCGGACGCGAGCTGCTTGCGCACCGCGCGGAGCGCCTCGAACAGCTCCGACCCCTCCGTGTCGAGATCGTTTCCCCGAGCCGGCTCGCGTGAACGCTTGCGCTCGCCTCGCACCGGCCGGGCGTCCGACACGAGGTCCGTCCCGGTGCACAGGTCGCAGCTCGCGGCGCAGGGCGCGATGCGCTCGCCGAAGTGGCGCACGATGGCCTGATGGCGGCAGGCGGCGTCCTCCGCCAGCCGGAACATCTCGCGGGCCTGCCGGCGCTGCAGCTCGACCATCGCCGCGTCGGCGTCGTTCGCGAGCCGGTCCCAGCCGATCACGTCGGCCCAGGAGTAGAAGAGCACGCAGTCGGAGGGCTTCCCGTCGCGGCCGGCGCGCCCGATCTCCTGGTAGTAGCCCTCGATCGAGCGCGGCATGTCGCGGTGGAGCACGAACCGGATATCAGGCTTGTCGATGCCCATCCCGAAGGCGACCGTCGCGACGACCACGTCCACCTCGCCCGAGTGGAACTGGTCCTGCGCGCGGGTCCGCTGGTCGCCCTCCATGCCCGCGTGGTAGGCGGTGGCGCGCACGCCGTGCTCCCGGAAGAGCTCCGCCGTCGCCTCGACCGACTTGCGCGACAGGCAGTAGACGATGCCGCTCTCGCCGGGGCGCGAGCGGACGAGCCGCAGCAGCGCGTCCCGCGTGCGCAGGCCGTGCCGCTGGCCCGTCGCGCCGTGCCCGGCGCCCTCCCCCTTCTTGTAGGCGTGGAGCACCAGGTTGGGGCGGAAGAACGTGCCGCGGTGGACGAGGGGGTCGCGCATCCCGAGCTGCTCGGCGATGTCGCGCGTCACCTCGGACGTGGCGGTCGCCGTCAGCGCGAGCACGGGGAGGCCGCCGAAGCGCTCCTTGAGGCCGCGCAGGTTGCGGTAGGCGGGGCGGAAGTCGTGTCCCCAGTGGCTGATGCAGTGCGCCTCGTCCACCGCGAGCGCCGTGAGCCGCACGCCTTCGAGCGCCGACCCGACCGACGCCTCGAGCCCCTCCGGCGCCGCGTAGACGAGCTCGTACTCGCCGCGGCGCATCCGCTGCACTCGCGCGCGCCGCTCCTCGGGATCGAGGCTCGAGTTGAGGAACGTGGCGCGGACGCCCACCCGCCCCATCGCGTCCACCTGGTCCTTCATGAGCGCGATGAGCGGCGACACGACCAGGATCGTGCCGCCCAGGATCCGCGCGGGGATCTGGTAGGTGAGCGACTTCCCCGCGCCGGTGGGCATGACGCCGAGGCAGTCGCGGCCCGCCAGCACCGCGTCGATGATGGGCTCCTGGCCGGGCCGGAAATCCTGGTGCCCGAAGACCTCGCGCAGCACCTGGCGCGGGCTCGTCGCGCCGGCGCTCGGCGCGGCTTTGAGCCGCAGCGCGTCCGCCACCGCCCGGAGCGCCGCCAGCTCGGCGTCGCCGAAGAGGTCGCGCTCGCGCCGCCAGAGCGCCCGCAGCGCGTCGAGGCGCTCCTCGCAGGCGCGACGCAGGAACAGGTCCTTCTGGTCGCCGCCCGCCCAGGCCACGGAGAGGGCTGCGACCTCCAGCGCCACCTCGCGGGCGCGGCCCGGCCCATCGCTCGCGAAGAGCTCGAGGTTGCGATGGCGGGGGGACACGGCGCGGCGAGTCTACACGAACCGCGGCCGGCGGGCCGCTCGCCCCGGATCGGGATAGGGGGTAGCCGG
>DASWDS010000386.1:0-6277 GCA_036395165.1 Anaeromyxobacteraceae bacterium
GCGCGGTCCGCGGGGGCGAGCCGGCCGTGTTCGAGCGCGACCACCCTGCCGTCGATCTCGCGAAGCCGGACGCCCGCCTCCCGGGCAAGGCGTGTGATCGCGCGCGGGCGGCCGTGGACGAACTCGGCGCCGTGCTCGACCGCGACCCCGAGCCGCGCGTCGCGGCGCGTGTCCACCCGCCCGCCGGCGCGCGCGCGCGCCTCGAGGACGAGCACGCGCAGCCCGGCGCGGACGAGAGCCCGCCCCGCGGCGAGCCCGGCCGCGCCGGCCCCGAGCACGATCACGGACCGTCGCGAGGGCGCCACGCGTGGATCTTGTGCTTGCGCGGGTGGCCGTGCAGACCTCAGATTCGGGTTTCGCCCTTTTCCAAACCCGCGCTGGGGGGTCTGGCGGGAGTCACTCCCCCCAGGTTGAGGGCTCGCAGCGCGGAGCGCAGCGAGCCCGGAAATCACTCTGACTCGCCTCTGAACGACGACCGCAGGCGAGGAAGACGGCGAAAGGCGAGTCAGATATGGCGCATGGGCTTCGACCCCTGCACGGCGCGGCGCCCGTCCATGCGAGGCGCCCTCCGAAGCAGGACCTCGGCGAAGCAGGTCCCGCGCCCGCCCGACCGCTCGCCCACCTCTCTCGCCGCGCCCCGCTGCGCTGTTGCGGCGCCCGGAGGGATCGGTCTACGTTCCACGCATGTTGACGCTCGGGCGCTACCGGCTCGCCTCGGTCCTCGACGCCCGGTTCGCGCTCGACGGCGGCGCCATGTTCGGCGTCGTGCCGAAGCCGCTCTGGGAGAAGCTGAGCCCGCCCGACGCGCGAAACCGCGTCCGGCTGGCGGCGCGCTGCCTCCTCGCCCTCGACGCGGCGGCCCGGCGCTGCATCCTCGTGGACGACGGCCTCGGCGAGAAGTGGGACGCGAGGCGCACCGACATGTACGCCATCGACCGGTCGGTGGGCGGCATCGACGCGGGCCTCGCGGCCGCCGGCGTCTCGCGCCGCGACGTGACCGACATCGTCCTCACCCACCTCCACTTCGACCACGCCGGCGGCTCCACCCGGCGGCGCGCGGACGGCGCGCTCGAGCTCGCCTTCCCGAACGCGACCTACCACGTGCAGCGCCGCAACTGGCAGTGGGCGCTGGCTCCGAGCGAGCGCGACCAGGGGAGCTACCTCGCCGAGAACTTCGCGCTGCTCGAGCACGCAGGACGCCTGCACCTCGTCGAGGGCGACGGCGAGCTCTTCCCGGATCTGGAGCTCATCGTGTCGGAGGGGCACACCGTCGCGCAGCAGCTCCCGCGGTTCCACGGCGACGGCGCTCACCTGACGGTCTGCGGCGACGTGATCCCGACGCGCGCCCACGTGCGGGTGCCGTGGGTCATGGCCTACGACCTTTATCCACTGACCACCGTCGAGGAGAAGAAGATGCTCCTCGCCCAGGCGCTCGAGGATGACGCCGTCCTCTTCTTCGTTCACGACCCCGACGTGGCGGCCTGCCGCCTCCACGAGGAGGACGGCCACCCCGCGTTCCGCGAGGCCGTAGAGATCTAAATGGAAGCCACCGTGACGATCACCCGCCGGGGCGCCGAGCGCCTCGCGCACGGGCACCCCTGGATCTACCGCGGCGACGTCGAGAAGGCGCCCGCGACCCTCGAGAGCGGCGACGTCGTCGTCCTGAAGGACGGCCGCGGCCGCTTCCTCGCGAAGGCGTTCTGGTCGGCGCGCTCCAAGATCGCGCTCCGCGTGGTGACGCGCGATGACGTCGCCATCGACGACGCCTTCTTCGGCGACCGGCTCGCCTCCGCCATCGCGCTGCGAGAGAAGGTCTTCCCCGACGAGCCCTCGGTGCGCCTCGTCCACGGCGAGGCCGACCTCCTGCCGGGCCTCGTGGTGGACAAGTACGGCGACGTGGTCGTGCTGCAGACGCTCGTCCCCGCGACCGAGCGGCGGAAGCAGCTCATCGCCGACATGCTCTGGAACGCCTTCCGCCTGCGCTGCGTGGTGGAGCGGAACGACGTGAAGGTGCGCGAGCTGGAGGGGCTTCCCCTCGTGAAGGGCGTCGTGCGGGGCGTCGAGCCGGGGGCGCTCGAATACCTCGAGGGCCAGGCGCGCATGCGCCTCGACGTGCTCGGGGGCCAGAAGACGGGCGCCTTCCTCGACCAGCGCGAGAACCGCCTCCGCGCGGCCGAGTACGCGGCGGGCAAGTGCCTCGACTGCTTCACCTACGCTGGCGCGTTCGCGCTCCAGCTCGCCCGGCGCGCCGACCACGTCACCGCGATCGAGATGCAGGCGGGGGCCGCGGCGCTGGCGCGAGAGAACGCGGCGCTGAACCACGCGGCGAACCTCGAGATCGTCGAGGCGAACGCCTTCGACTGGCTGCGCGACGCGTCGGAGCGCGAGCCGGAGTTCGACCTCGTGGTCCTCGACCCGCCCGCCTTCGCGAAGAACAAGGATGCCATCCCGGCGGCGCGGCGCGGCTACAAGGAGATCAACCTGCGCGCCATCCAGGTGTTGAAGCCGGGCGGCATCCTGGTGACGGCGTCGTGCAGCTACCACATGAGCGAGGAGATGCTGGAGGAGGTCGTGCGCGACGCGGCGCGCGACGCCGGGCGCCCGGCGCAGGTCCTCGAGAAGCGCGGCGCCGCCCGCGACCACCCGGTCCTCATGGGCGTGCCCGAGACCCGCTACCTCAAGTGCTTCGTGGTGCGGCTGCCGTAGTAGGATCGACGGCCGTCGCCGTGCCCGGCGACGCGGAGCCCGATGGCCGCCACCCCCGAAGCGCTCACGCCGATGCCGCGCGCCGCCTGCCTGGCGGCGCTCGCGAGGAGCCCGCTCCTCGCCTCTCTCCCGCCGGTCGGGCTCGATCACCTGCTCGACGCCGCGGACGTCCTCGAGGTCGCCGCCGGCGAGACCGTGGTGCGCGAGGGCGACGCGAGCGGCGGGATGTACTTCGTCCTCTCCGGCGAGGCGAGCCTGCGCCGCCACGAGCTCGCGCTGAAGCCGCTCGGGCCGGGGGGCCACTTCGGCGCCCTCGGGCTCCTCACCGGCCAGCCGCGCACCGTCACCGTCACGGCGGCGACCCCGCTCGCGGTGGCCCGGCTCACAGCCGATCGCTGGTCGCAGCTCGTGGCGCGCCACCCGAAGGTCGCCGTCGCGCTGCTGACGGCGCTCCTCGCGCACGTCCGCGAGGACCTGGTGGAGATGACCGACCAGGTCGGGATGCTGCTGCAGGGCCGCTCGCTGCCGCGCGCCCGCGAGGTGTCGGTGCGCATCGGCGGGGCGACGCGGCGCGTCGCGACCGGCACGCCGCTCGGCGCGCTGCTCTTGCCCGGTGAAGGCGGCGAGCTCGTCGTGGCCGGGCTCCTCAACCAGAAGCCCGTCTCGCTCAACACGCCGCTCTTCGCCGACTCCGTGGTCGCGCCGCTCACGGTGGCGGAGTCGGAAGGCCGGCAGGTGTGGGTGAGGAGCCTCGGGCTCGTCCTCCTGGAGGCGGCGCGGCAGGTCGCGCCCGAGGTGGTCGTGCGGATGGGCTCGTCGCGCGGCCCGGTGCAGCTCGTGGACGTGGCGGGCGCGATCGAGCTCGCGCGGCTCGCCGCCACCATCACCGCGGCCATGGAGCGCATCATCGCCGCCGACGCTCCCATCCGGCAGGAGCTGTGGGCGGTCGAGGAGGCGCAGAGCCATTTCCACGATCGCGGCTGGGACGACGCGGCGCGCCTGCTCGCGACGCGCCGGCAGGGCACCGTGCCGCTCGTCACCTGCGGCGAGCTCTACGCGCTCGGGATGGGCGCCTTCCTGCCCTCCGCCGGCGCGCTCCGCGGCTGGCGGCTCGCGCCGCGCGGGCGCGGGCTCGTCCTCGACTACGGCCACCACGACCCGCGCAACGGGAACGGGCTCGCGGCCGCGCTCGCGCCGGAGCCGCCGGACGGCATGGTGGGGGCGCACCGCGCCTGGCTCGACGGCATGGGCGTGACGAGCGTGGGCACCTTCAACGACCTGTGCGTCTCGGGCGGCGTGGCCCAGCTCATCCGCGTCTCGGAGGGCTTCCACGAGAAGCGCATCGGCGGGATCGCGGACGACATCGCCGCCCGCCGCGACCGCGTGCGCATCATCGCCATCGCGGGCCCCTCCTCGTCCGGGAAGACGACCTTCATCAAGCGGCTCACCACGCAGCTCCACGTCGACGGCCTCCGGCCAGTGGGCCTCTCGCTCGACGACTACTACGTGGATCGCGAGCGCACCGTGCGGGACGAGAAGGGCGAGTACGACTTCGAGGCGCTGGAGGCGCTCGACCTCGCGCTCCTGCAGGACCACGTGCGCCGGCTGCTGGCAGGCGAGACCGTCCCCACCGCGAGGTACGACTTCCGCTCCGGCCGCAGCGACCCCGCCGCCGGCCCGGCCATCCGCCTGGGGGAGGGCGACGTGCTGATGATGGAGGGGATCCACGGGCTCAACCCGCGCCTCCTCGACGACATCCCGCGCGAGGGCGAGCTGTACCGGGTCTTCATCCAGCCCGGCACGACGCTCCCCTTCGACCGCCTCTCGCGCACCTCGGCGACCGACCTCCGGTTGCTCCGGCGCATCGTGCGCGACCGCCACCAGCGCGGCTACCGCGCCGACGAGAACATCCTGCGCTGGCCCTCGGTGCAGCGCGGCGAGCGCCTCCACATCTTCCCCTTCCAGGGCGAGGCCGACGCCGCGTTCGACAGCTCGCTCATCTACGAGCCGTCCGTGCTCAAGGTGTACGCCGAGCGCTACCTGCTCGAGGTGCCGCAGAGCTCGCCGGCCTACGCCACGGCGTGGCGGCTCAGGCTCCTCATCGACCGGTTCGTCTCGATCTACCCCGACCACGTCCCGCCGACGTCGCTCGTGCGGGAGTTCATCGGCGGCAGCGGGTTCGAGTACTAGCCGCCGAGGAGCTCCCGCGCCGGGAACAGCAGCACCTCCTCGATGCTCAGCGCCCCGACGAGCAGCATGAGCAGCCGGTCGAGCCCCAGGGCGACCCCGCCCGCGTCCGGCATCCGCGGCAGCGCCGAGAGGAAGCGCTCGTCGAGCGGATAGGCCGGCCTCCCGAGGTGGATGCGGTGCGCGCGCTCCTCCTCGAGGCGCCGCCGCTGCTCGCCGGCGTCGGTGAGCTCGGAGAAGCCGTTCGCGAGCTCGAGACCGCCCGCGTACAGCTCGAACCGCTCCGCGAAGCGCCGATCGCTCGCCTTCAGCCTCGAGAGCGCCGCCATCCTCGCGGGCCAGTCCACGAGGTACGCCGGCCGTCCCTGCCCGAGGGAGGGCTCGACCCGGTCGAGGAAGACGCGGAAGAAGAGGTCGTCGAAGCCGTCGCCGGACCGTCCGGCATCGAGCCCGCGGGCGAGGAGCGCCGCGCGCAGCTTCGTCGCGTCGCCGTCGCACGCGCCGAGGTCCACGCCCGCACTGGCGAGGAAGGCGCCCGCCACCGTGAGCCTCTCGAATGGCGCGGCGAGCTCGAGGTCCCGCCCGCCGGCGCGCACGCGCGTGCCCCCGGTGAGCTCGCGCGCGCAGTGCGCGACGAGCTCCTCGAGGTCGCGCATGATCCCGTCGTAGTCCGTGCCCGCCCGGTAGAGCTCGAGCATGGTGAACTCCGGGTTGTGCGTCGCCGAGACCTCGCCGTTCCGGAAGACGCGGGCGAGCTGGAAGATGCGCGGGAACCCCTCCGCGAGGAGCCGCTTCATCGCGTACTCGGGGCTCGAGTGGAGCCAGAGCGGGCGCGGTGCGCCGCCACCCTCGGGCACGAACGGCGCATGGAAGGCGTCGATGTGCGGCTCCATCCCCGGGGCGGCGACGAGGCAGGGGGTCTCGACCTCCTCGAAGCCGCGGGCGCCGAGGAACGCCCGGATCGCAGCCTGCAGCCTCGCCCGCGCCCGCGCCACCTCTCGCCGGTTCACCCCCGTAGCATAATCGCGGCGCCGCTTCGCGTCGCCGGGGCGTCTCGGGCTAACATGCCGCCGCGTGAGCCGCGCCCCGTTCGCCTCCGCCCTCCTCGCCGCCACCCTCGCCGCGCCCGGCTGCGCGCACGCGCCGGCGCCGCCTCCTCCGGCGCCGCCACGAGCGGAGGCCGGTGCGCCGGCGGCGCCCGGACCCGGGACCGCCGCGCGCGCCGGCCCGCCCGCGCCGGCCGCGCCGCCCGGCGCCGCCGATCGCCTCGGCCGGATCCGCGCCGACGTCGACCGGCTCCTCACCGCCCAAGGGAACATGCTGTGGGAGACGTGGACGCGCGGCGCCGCGCCGAACGTGGAGGCGAGCCTCGCCGCCGGCGACG
>DASWDS010000387.1:0-3250 GCA_036395165.1 Anaeromyxobacteraceae bacterium
CTCGTTCTCCGAGGTGAGGCGGACCGCCTCGACGGCGCGGCGCACGACCGCGAGCAGCTCGTCCTTGTCGAAGGGCTTGCGGAAGTAGTCCCAGGCGCCCGCCTTCATCGCCTCGACGGCCTGGCGCTCCGAGCCATGGGCGGTGATGAGGATGACGCGCGGCGCGGGCGCGCGGGCGAGCAGCCTGCGCAGGAGCTCCATCCCGTCCATCCGCGGCATGCGGAGGTCCGTGATGACGAGGGGCACGGGGGAGGCCTCGTAGCGCGCCAGCGCCGCCGCGCCGTCCTCCGCCTCGTCCGTCTCGATGCCGTCGGAGGCCAGGATCTCGCGCAACGTGTAGCGGACGCCCGCGTCGTCGTCCACCACGAGCACGCGGGTCGTCATGCCTCCGCCTCCACCGGCGCCTCGGCGGGCAACCGCACCGTCGCGGCGCAGCCGCCGCCGTCGCGGACCAAGAGCTCGACCTCGCCGCCGTGCTGGCGCGCGAGCGCGCGGGCGATGGTGAGGCCGAGCCCCGACCCGAGCGCCTTCGAGGTCACGCCGGGGTCGAAGACCCGCGGGCCGAGCGCCGCGTCGAGCCCCGACCCGCGGTCGAGGACGCGGACCAGGGCGGCGCGGCCGGCCGCCGGCGGCACCTCGAGCTCGACCGCCGCCCCGGGGGCGCTCGCCTCGAGCGCGTTCTGGAGGAGGTTCACGAGGACCTGCTTCACCTTGCGCGGATCGCAGCGCGCCTCCGCGTGCGCGGCGTGGACCTCGATGCGGATCCCGCGCTCGTGCGCCATGCCCTCGTGCAGCGCCGCCACCTCCCGGGCGAGCGCCGCGAGGTCCACGCGCCCCAGCGCGAGCGGCACGAGCGGGCGCGAGAAGTTGAGGAACTCGTCGAGGATGCCCTGCATCCGGTCCACCTCGCGCCGCAGCACGCCGAGGCGCTCCGCGCCCTTGCCGGGCGGGACGGTCTCGGCGAGGAGCGCCGCGAGCCCCTTCACGGAGGCGAGCGGGTTCTTGAGCTCGTGCGCGATCTCGCCCGAGAGCGCCGTCAGCTCCTCGGTGCGCTCCGCGTACGCGCGGAGCGACTCCTGCTGCGCGCGCAGCGCGCGTGCCAGCATCCCGTCGAACGCGGAGCGGACGCCGCGCCCGCCGCGCGACCCAAAGGCGAGCACGAGCGTCAGGATGACGGCGGTGGCGACGACGTGCGCGTCCACGTGTCCGGCGCGCCGGCTGCCTCCGAACAGCGCGAGGTTCAGGTCGGGGATGCTCGCGGCCATCTCGATCGCGGCGAGCGCCCACACGCCGGCGATCTGGGCCCCGACGAGCGGCCAGTGCGCGCGCCGGGAGCTGAAGATGCCGATCATGACCGCGAGCGGGACGAAGGTGTAGGTGAAGGGGCTCTCCAGGGCGCCGGTGGCGAAGGCGACCCCGAGCTGGCCCGCGACCACGGCGGCGAGGTTGACGGTCACGGCCTCCGGCCGGAACCCGCGGCGGCGGTAACGCAGCGCCTCGCTCACGAAGAAGGCCCCCGCCGGAACGAACAGGGCGACGAGGAGCGCCGTGCGCCAGCGCGCCGGATCGAGGAGCGCCAGGCAGAGCGCGAGCACCGCCACGAGCGGGATCACGAAGAGCCGGATCCCCACCATCCGCCCGAAGAGGCGCGACAGCTCCTGGCGCTGGATCTCGTCGAAGCCGGGGGGCGGTCGCACAGCGGAGGCCTCCGGAGGCCCATCTCCAGGCAGCAGCATAGGCGTCTTCCCGCAGCAGCGCATCGGTCAGCTCCTCCCGGCCGCCCGGTCGAGACCCACCATCGCGATCCCGAGGCGGGCGCGCGCGTCCGCGAGCCCGACCTCCGACTGGAAGAGCCGGTCGTTCGCGTCGAGGACGTCGAGCGAGCTCGAGATCCCTGCCGCGAAGCCGCGGCGCGCCGTCGCCGCCGCCTCGGCCGCGAGCTTCGCCTGGTCCTCGGCGAGCCTGAGCCGCTCCGCCGCGACCGCCACGTCGCGCGAGGCGTCCGCGACCTGCTGCTCCACCTCGAGGCGCTGCGCCTCCGCGGCGGCCCGGGCCCCCGCGATGGCGGCCTCCGCCTGGCGCGCGCGGCCGTAGCGGAAGCCGCCGTCGTAGAGCGCCCAGGTGAGGTCGACGGTGAGCCGCCACGCCTCCCTCTTGCTCGTCGGGAGCGGAACGTCCTGCGCGAGGGCGGTGGCGGAGGTCGAGATCTGGGGCAGGAGGCGCAGCCGGGCGGAGGTGAGCTGCCGCTCCGCCGCCTCGACCTGCGCCGAGGTGGCGCGCACCTCCGGGCGCCGCCCGCGGGCCTCCTCGACGAGCGCCGGCACATCGAGCGAGGTGGGAGGCTGCGCCAGCTCGAGCGGGATCCGGAGCGGCTCGGCGCGGCCGAGGAGCACCCCCACCGCGAGCTGCGCGCGGCCGAGGTCGGCCCGCGACCGCGCGAGGTCGCTGCGCCGCTTCACCGCCTCGGTGCGCGCCTGCAGCACCGAGAGCGGCACGCCCGTGCCCGCGGCGACGGTGCGCTCGGCGAGGCGCGCCTGCTCGTCGGCGCTCGCGACGGCGCGCTCGCCCGCGAGGACGATCTCCTCGCCCGCCGCGGCGCTCCAGGCGGCCTGGACGAGAGCCGCGCGCGCTTGAAGCCGCACCGTCTCCGCCGAGGCCCCGGCGGCCCGCTCGGCGCTGCGCGCGACCGCGACGTCCGCCCAGGCGCTCGGGGCGAGGAGGGGGACGCGCAGCGTGCCGCTGACGCTCCACACCTCGAGCGGCTGGATGACGAGGTCCGGCGGCGCGGGAATGCCCGTCGGCGGGAGGCGCGCGATGATGGACCCGATGTTGGCGCGCGCGGCGTCGCTGTTGCGCGTGTAGCCGCCTGCCGCCGTGAGCGTCGGGAGCGCCGCCGAGAGCGCCTGGCGGGTGAGCCCCTCGGCCTCGGCAGCCCGGGCGCGCGCCTGAGCGAGCGTGAGGCTCTGGGCGTCGAGCTCCCGCAGCGCCTCGGGGAGAGGCAGGGTGCGCGGGGCGGGCACCTCCGCGAGCGCGGCCGTGCCTGCGACGGCGGCGGCTGCGGCCAGCGGGGCAAGCAAGGCGGCGCGGATGGTCATGGCGCGTCCCCCGGAGCAAGGACGGTGCCGCCGCCGCGGCCGCTCGCCGCCCGCCGCAACCACACGGCTGTGCGGCGCCCGCCTCCGGGCGGCGTTCGGAAATCCGAACAGCGCGTTCGGGTTTCCTGACACCCAGGCGACTCGCGCGGCGTGAA
>DASWDS010000388.1:0-13503 GCA_036395165.1 Anaeromyxobacteraceae bacterium
ACGCCTTCCTGGGCGATGCCATCCTGCGGCCGTGCTGGACGCGGGAGCGGCTCCTGGCCACGATCGCTGCGCTGCCCGCGGGCGTCGTCGAGCTCATGTGCCACCCCGGCCACGCTCCGACGCACGCGAGGACGAGCTTCGCCGCGGAGCGCGAGCTCGAGCTCGCCGCCCTGTGCGACCCCGCCGCTCGCCTGGCGGTCACCGCCGCCGGCGCGGTCCTGGGGTCGTTCCCGGGTCGCCCGCACGCCTGAGCGGCCGCTCCGACTCGCCTTTCGCCGTCTTGCTTGCCTGCGGTCGTCGATCAGAGGCGAGTCAGAGTGATCTCCGGGCTCGCTGCGCTCCGCGCTGCGAGCCCTCAATCTGGGGGAGCGAGCGCCGCTCCCCCCCAGACCCCCCAGCGCGGGTCTGGAAAAGGGCGAAGACCCGAATCTGAGGTGGCGCAACTCCGCGCTGGATCTGCGACAAGTGGGCGAATCGCGAAAGCGACGCGACGCTTTACAGGTCTGAGACACCGGTGTATCAAAGCCGTCCACCCACCCCCCCTTACCTGACCGACGAGGAGCCTCGGAATGGCTGACGCGAAGCCGGTAGTCCCGAAGGATGGCGCGAAGATCACCCTCGCCGGCGGGAAGCTCACGGTCCCCGACCAGCCGATCCTGCCCTTCATCGAGGGCGACGGCACCGGCCGCGACATCTGGCGCTCCAGCGTCCGCGTGCTCGACGCCGCCGTGGAGAAGGCGTACCGCGGCAAGCGCAAGATCCACTGGATGGAGGTCTACGCCGGCGAGAAGGCCTTCACCAAGTTCAACAACTGGCTGCCCGACGAGACCGTCGCCGCGTTCCGCGAGTACATCATCGGCATCAAGGGCCCGCTCACGACCCCCATCGGCGGCGGCATCCGCTCGCTGAACGTCGCGCTGCGCCAGATGCTCGACCTGTACGTCTGCCTGCGCCCCGTGCGCTGGTTCAAGGGTGTCCCCTCGCCCGTGAAGAACCCGCAGAAGGTCGACATGGTCATCTTCCGCGAGAACACGGAGGACATCTACGCCGGCATCGAGTGGGAGGCCGGCTCCGAGCAGGTGAAGAAGATCCTCGGGTTCATCGAGAAGGAGTTCCCGAAGGAGTTCAAGAAGATCCGCTTCCCGGGCAGTGCCGGTGTCGGGATCAAGGCCGTGTCGCGCGAGGGCACCGAGCGCCTCGTCCGCGCGGCGATCGAGTTCGCCCTCAAGAACAAGCGCAAGAGCGTCACCTTCGTGCACAAGGGCAACATCATGAAGTTCACGGAGGGCGCGTTCCGGAACTGGGGTTACGCGCTCGCCGAGCGTGAGTTCGCAGACAAGGTCTACACCTGGGATCAGTGGGAGCGAACCAAGGCGCAGAAGGGCGAGGAGGCCGCGAACGCCGAGCAGAAGGCGGCGCTGCAGGGCGGCAAGCTGCTCGTGAAGGACGCCATCGCGGACATCACGCTGCAGCAGGTGCTGACGCGCCCCGAGGAGTTCGACGTCGTCGCGACGCTCAACCTGAACGGCGACTACCTCTCCGACGCGCTCGCGGCGCAGGTGGGCGGCATCGGAATCGCCCCCGGCGGCAACGCCAACTACCTGACCGGCCACGCCATCTTCGAGGCGACGCACGGCACGGCGCCGAAGTACGCGGACCAGGACAAGGTGAACCCCGGGTCCGTCATCCTCTCGGGCGAGATGATGTTCCGCCACATGGGCTGGCTCGAGGCGGCGGACCTCATCATCAAGGGCATGGACGGCGCCATCGCCGGGCACCGCGTCACGTACGACTTCGCGCGCATGATGAAGAGCGAGGGCGTGACCGACGCGGTCGAGGTCAAGTGCTCGCAGTTCGGCGACGAGATCATCAGCCACATGTAGTCGCAGCTCCACGTTCACTCCCAGGAGAACGCACATGGCTTCTCGCAAGAAGATCGCGCTCATCGGCGCGGGTCAGATCGGCGGCACGATGGCGTTGCTGGCCGGGCAGAAGGAGCTCGGCGACGTCGTCCTGGTGGACATCATGGAGGGCGTCGCCAAGGGCAAGGCGCTCGACCTCCAGGAGACCCGCGGCGTCACGAAGTTCGACGTCAACGTGAGCGGCACGGGCGTGGCCGACTACTCGGTCATCAAGGACGCCGACGTCTGCATCGTCACCGCGGGCATCCCGCGCAAGCCCGGCATGAGCCGCGAGGACCTGCTCAAGGTGAACCTCGAGGCCATCACCAAGGTCGCCGAGGGCATCAAGGCCAACGCGCCGAACGCGTTCGTCATCGTCGTGACGAACCCGCTCGATTCGATGGTCTACGCCATGTACAAGGTCACCGGGTTCCCCAAGAACCGGGTGGTCGGCATGGCGGGCGTGCTCGACACGGCGCGCTTCCAGTACTTCGTCGGCGAAGCGGCCGGCGTGTCGCCCCAGGACGTGAACGCGATGGTGCTCGGCGGCCACGGCGACGACATGGTGCCGCTCCTCCGGTACTCGTCGGTGAACGGCGTGCCGCTCACGAAGCTGCTCGACAAGGCCAAGCTCGACGCGATCGTCGAGCGGACGCGCAAGGGCGGCGGCGAGATCGTGGCGCTGCTCGGGACGGGCTCGGCCTTCTACGCGCCGGCCATTTCGGCCATCACGATGGCGGACAGCTATCTGCGCGACAAGAAGCGCGTGCTGCCCTGCTCCGCGCTCCTCGACGGCCAGTTCGGCGTGAAGGGCGTCTTCCTCGGGGTGCCGGTCGTCATCGGCGCGGGCGGCATCGAGCGCGTCCTCGAGGTCGAGCTGAACGAGGAGGAGAAGGCGATGCTCGCGAAGAGCGTCGAGAGCGTGAAGAAGAGCGTCGGCGAGACGAAGCTCTAGTCGAGATTCGGTACCCTCCAGGGGCCGGCGGGGTCAACTCGCCGGCCCCTTCGCTTTCCGCTACAGAACCACCCTCGCACGCCTCGGGAACGGTGATCCCGTGAAGATCCACGAGTACCAGGCGAAAGACATCCTCCGGAAGTTCGGGGTGGCGGTGCCGCGCGGCTATCTCGCGGTCACGCCGCTCGAGGCCGAAGGCGCCGCCCGACAGCTCGGCGGCGGCATCACCGCCGTGAAGGCGCAGATCCACGCTGGCGGCCGCGGCAAGGGCGGTGGCGTCCGCCTGGCCCGCTCTCCGGATGAGGCGCGGCAGCACGCCGAGGCCATGCTCGGCATGATGCTCAAGACGCCGCAGACCGGTCCCGAGGGGCAGGAGGTCCGGAAGGTCTACATCGAGGAGGGTTGCCGGATCGCGCAGGAGATGTATCTCGGCATGACGCTCGATCGCGACACCGGGCGCATCACGGTGATGGCGTCCACCGAGGGCGGGGTCGACATCGAGGAGGTCGCGGCGAAGACGCCGGAGAAGATCCTGAAGGAGCGGATCGACCCGCTCACCGGTCTCCTCGCCTTCCAGGCGCGGCGCCTCGCGTTCCTGCTCGGCCTGACGGGTGAAACGGTGGGCGCGTTCGTCCGGTTCGCGACGGGGCTCTGCAACGCCTACGTGGCCACCGACGCCTCGCTCGCCGAGATCAACCCGCTCGTCATCACGGTGCAGGGTGACGTGCTCGCTCTCGACGCCAAGATGAACTTCGACGACAACGCCCTCTACCGGCACCCGGACATCGCCGCGATGCGCGATCCGGAGGAGGAGGATCCGAAGGAGATCGCGGCCAAGGAGTTCGACCTCTCCTACATCGCGCTCGAAGGCGACATCGGCTGCATGGTGAACGGCGCCGGGCTCGCGATGGCGACGATGGACATCATCAAGCTCTCGGGTGGCCGCCCCGCCAACTTCCTCGACGTGGGCGGCGGCGCGGACGAGGAGCGCGTGACCGCGGCGTTCAAGATCCTGCTCTCCGACCCTCAGGTGAAGACCGTCCTCGTTAACATCTTCGGCGGCATCATGAAGTGCGACATCATCGCGAACGGGATCGTCACGGCCGCGAAGCAGGTGGGGCTCTCCATCCCGCTCGTCGTCCGCCTCGAGGGGACGAACGTGGAGCTCGGGAAGCAGATCCTCGCCCAATCGGAGCTGGCGATCGTCGCGGCGGACGACCTCGGCGACGCCGCGCGGAAGGCCGTCGCCGCGGCCAAGGCGGCCTGAGGTGCGCGGAGGACCCCCATGAGCATCTTCATCGACAGGAGCACGCGCGTCCTCGTGCAGGGCATCACCGGCTCCGCCGGCTCGTTCCACGCCGAGCAGATGCTCGCCTACGGGACGAAGCTCGTGGCGGGCGTCACGCCTGGCCGCGGCGGGACGAAGTTCCAGGGCGAGGTCCCGATCTTCCACTCGGTCCGGCGCGCGGTGCGCGAGACGGCGGCCAACGCGGCCTGCATCTTCGTCCCGCCCCCCTTCGCCGCCGACGCCATCATCGAGGCCGCGGAGGCCGGCGTCGCGCTCGTCATCTGCATCACCGAGGGCATCCCCATCCTCGACATGGTGAAGGTGCGCCGGTACCTGCAGGACACGCCCAAGACGCGCCTCCTCGGCCCGAACTGCCCGGGCCTCATCACCCCCGGCGAGTGCAAGATCGGGATCATGCCCGGCCACATCCACAGGCCCGGCCGCATCGGCGTGGTGTCGCGCTCGGGGACGCTCACCTACGAGGCGGTGCACCAGCTCACGCAGCTCGGGCTCGGACAGTCGACCGCCGTGGGCATCGGCGGCGACCCGGTCCACGGCACCGACTTCGTCGACTGCCTCTCGCGCTTCGAGGCGGACCCCGACACCGACGCCGTCATCATGATCGGCGAGATCGGTGGCGCCGAGGAGGAGAAGGGCGCCGAGTACGTGAAGAACAGCATGACGAAGCCGGTGGTGGGCTTCATCGCCGGCCGCACCGCGCCGGCCGGCAAGCGGATGGGCCACGCCGGCGCCGTCATCTCCGGGGGCACCGGCACCGCCGAAGCGAAGCTCGCCGCCATGCGCGACGCCGGGATCGCCGTCTGCGACGGGCCGCACCTCCTCGGGAAGACGATGAAGGAGCTCCTCTCCCGCGGCGGAGCTCGTCCGAAGGGCGCGCCCGCCAGGGCGAAGCCGGTCGTCGCCTCGGTCAAGGCGGGAGCGACGCCGCGCAGCGCGGCCCCGTCCCAGCGTGGTGGGAAGGCGGCCAAGAAGGCTGCCAAGGGCGAACGCGAGTGAACCGCGGCGCCCTCGACAGGCGCCCTCCGATCAGGTATCCACCGCGCCGCCGGCCACGCCGGCCAGGCGATCAGGAGAACAACGCACCATGGTCATCGAACGTACGCTTTCCATCATCAAGCCCGACGGCATCGAGAAGGGCGTCATCGGGAAGATCATCTCCCGCTTCGAGTCGCAGGGCCTGAAGCCCGTGGCGATGAGGCTGAGCCGGCTCTCGCAGGCCGAGGCGGAGGGCTTCTACGCCGTCCACAAGGCGCGCCCTTTCTTCAATGATCTCGTCAAGTTCATGACGAGCGGACCGGTCCTCCTGATCGTCCTCGAGGGCGAGAGCGCTGTCGCCAGGAACCGCGACGTGATGGGCGCGACCGATCCCAAGAAGGCGGCCGAGGGGACGATCCGCAAGGACTTCGCGACGGACATCGAGAAGAACACGGTCCATGGGTCCGACAGCGCGGAGAACGCCAAGATCGAGATCGGCTACTTCTTCCCCGAGACGGCCATCTGCACCTACGAGTGGAAGAAGAAGTAGAGGTAATGTACTGATATCGCGGCGGTTTCCCGGCGTTCCTCCCGCCGGGGAGCCGCCGCGCCGTTTTCGGGTTAGAATCCTTCCTAGACCCGTCCTCTCCAGGACGGGCTTTTATTTGAAGCGCCTCCGGGCGCAGCGGGGCACCTCGCCCCGCAGGAAGCCGGAAAGGAACCTGTGGAAGGGGCGTCGACATGGGAGCTGTTCGTCGGGCTTCTCTTCCTCCTCGGCTCCGCGTTCTGCTCCGGAAGCGAGACCGCCCTCACGGCGCTCGGTGACGCTCGTGCCCGGCAGCTCCTCGAGTCGGGCGGCCGGCGCGCGCGCCTCCTCCGCATCTGGGTGAAGAGCCCGGAGCGGGTCCTCTCGACGCTCCTCATCGGCAACACGCTCGTGAACATCGGCGCGGGCGCCCTGGCCGGAGACGTCGCGCACGACGTCGCGGCCGCGCATGGCTGGCCCCAGGCCACCGTCATCGCCATCGCCACCGCGGTGGCCACCTCCATCATCCTCTTCCTCGGCGAGATCATCCCGAAGACGCTCGGGAAGCGCCATCCCATCCAGTGGTCGCTCTCGGCCATCCCGCTCGTCCAGGCGTTCTACTGGCCGATGTGGCCGCTCACGACCGGCCTGGTGCGGGCGACGAACGCGCTCGTCTCGCTCTTCGGCGGCACGCGCGCGCCCACGCCGGCGGTGACGAGCGCGGAGATCGAGTACCTCATCGAGATGGGCACGCGGGAGGGCGTCCTCGACGAGGTGAAGGAGGAGCTGCTGAACAGCGTGCTCGAGTTCGCGGATCGGGTGGTGAAGGAGATCATGGTCCCGCGCACGCGCATCGCCGCGATCGACCACGACGCGCCACCGGAGGAGATCCTCCGGATCGTGACCGAGAACCCCTACAGCCGCATGCCCGTCTACCGCGACTCCATCGACAACGTGATGGGCGTGCTGCTCGTGCGCGAGATCATCCCCGAGCTGGCGAGGGGGACGAAGGGCGTCCTCGCCACCATCGACAAGCACCTGAAGCCGCCGTTCTTCGTCCCGGAGCAGATGAAGATCTCGCGCCTCCTGAAGGAGATGCAGAAGCGCAAGACGCACCTCGCGATCGTGGTGGACGAGTTCGGCGGGACGAGCGGCCTCGCCACCCTGGAGGACGTGATCGAGGAGATCGTGGGCGAGATCCAGGACGAGGGCGACGTCGAGGCGGCGCCCGTCCGCGAGGTCTCGCCCGGCGTCTACCTGGCCGACGCGAGCGTGCCGCTCCGCGAGCTGCAGGAGTTCCTGAACGAGCGCGCCGAGGGCACCGGCGACGACCCCGATCACGAGGTGCGCTTCCCGGAGGAGGGCGATTACGAGACGCTGGGCGGGTTCGTCACGGCGACCGCTGGCCGCGTGCCGGCCGTGGGCTCGCTCCTCGCCTGGGACGGGCTCACCTTCACCGTGCGCGGCGGCGACGAGCGGCGGGTGACGAAGGTGGAGATCGCGCGGCGGCGCGACGTCTCGCCGGACGAGAAGGCGGGCGAGCAGGCGAGGGAAGCGGCGGCGCTCGAGCGGGCGCCGTGAGGCGGCGGGCATGTCGCATCCGGAGCACGAGAAGCCCGACCTGAGGGCCTACCCGCTGGCGCGGCTCGCGGCGGAGCTGGCCCGGCTCGGCGAGAAGCCGTACCGGGCGCGCCAGCTCTTCCGCTGGCTGCACCAGAAGGGCGCCGCGTCGCTCGACGAGATGACGGATCTGCCGCGCGCGCTCAGGGCCGCGCTGGCGGAGCGCTTCGAGCTGCGCACGCTCGCGCTGGCGGAGGAGCTCCGATCGAAGGACGGCACGATCAAGTGGAAGTGGCGCACCGTGGACGGGCGGTTCATCGAGTCCGTCTACATGCCGCACTTGGGCGGAACCGGCCTCGAGGACGACGACGAAGGGCCGACGAACCGCGAGCGGCGGACGCTCTGCGTCTCGTCGCAGGTGGGCTGCGCGATCGGCTGCACCTTCTGCATGACCGGCACGATGGGCCTCGCGCGGAACCTCGGCCCCGGCGAGATCGCCGACCAGGTCCACCGCGCGAATCGCCGCCTGGTGGAGCTGGGGGAGGGCCCCGCGCCGCGCCCGCTCACGAACCTCGTCTTCATGGGCATGGGCGAGCCGCTCCACAACTTCGACGGGGTGAAGCTCGCGCTCGACCTGCTCCTGTGCGAGGACGGCCCGAACTTCTCGCACCGCCACGTCACCGTCTCCACCTCCGGCCTCGTCCCGCAGATCCGCCGCCTCGGCGAGGAGACGCAGGTGAAGCTCGCCGTCTCGCTCAACGCCACGACCGACCCGCAGCGCGACGCCATCATGCCCATCAACCGGCGCTATCCGCTCGCGCAGCTCCTCGACGCGTGCCGCAGCTTCCCCATGAAGCAGGGGCGCCGCATCACCTTCGAGTACGTGCTGCTGCGCGGTGTCAACGACGCCGACGCGGACGCGGAGCGCCTCGCGAAGCTCCTGGCCGGCATCCCGGCCAAGGTGAACCTCATCGCGTACAACGAGAACCCCGGCCTCGGCTTCGGCGCGCCCGATCCGGCGCGCGTCGAGGCCTTCCGGGACGCGCTCCTGCGCCGCAACGTCACCGCCGTCGTGCGGAGGAACCGGGGGCAGGACATCGCCGCCGCGTGCGGCCAGCTCGCCGCCGAGGGCGGCCCCGGCGATCCCCGCCGCCGCAAGATCGCCCCGATGGCCGGTTGACCGCTCTTTCGCACGCCTGCTAAAACGCGCCCCTCCGCCGGAGGAACCCATGGCCTTGCTCGTCGTCGGCTCGATCGCGCTCGACTCAGTGGAGACGCCCTTCGGGCGCCGCGAGGAGGTCCTGGGCGGCTCGGCCACCTACTTCTCGACCGCGGCCAGCTTCTTCGGCCCGGTGCGGCTCGTCGCGACGGTCGGGGAGGACTTCCCCGAGGCGCACGTGCAGTTCCTGGCCGACCGCGGCGTGGACCTCGCCGGCCTCGAGCGCCGCCCGGGCCGGACCTTCCGGTGGAAGGGCCGCTACGAGTTCGACCTCAACCAGGCGCACACGCTCGACACGCAGCTCAACGTCTTCGCCGACTTCCGGCCGCGGCTGCCGGCCGCCTACGCCGACTCGAAGTACGTGTTCCTCGGCAACATCGACCCCGACCTGCAGCGCCAGGTGCTCGACCAGGTGAAGGCGCCGCGCTTCGTCGCGATGGACACGATGAACTTCTGGATCGCGTCGAAGCGCGAGAGCCTGCTGAAGACGCTGCGGCGGGTCGACATGCTGTTCGTCAACGACGCCGAGGCGCGCCAGCTCGCCGAGGAGCACAACGTCGTCAAGGCGGCGCGCCGCATCCTGACGTACGGCCCGCGCGCGCTCGTCGTGAAGCGCGGCGAGTACGGGGCGCTCTTCTTCTCGGGCGACCACGTCTTCGCGGCGTCCGCGTACCCGCTGGCCGCCCTCTTCGACCCGACCGGCGCCGGAGACAGCTTCGCGGGTGGGTTCATGGGATACCTGGCCCGCACCGGGCGCGAGGAGCCGGACGTGATGCGCCGCGCGATCGTGCTGGGCGGCGTGCTGGCGAGCTTCGCGGTGGAGCAGTTCTCGCTCGAGCGGCTGAAGACGCTCGGGCACGACGAGATCCGCGCCCGGTACGGCGAGTTCAGGCAGCTCACGCACTTCGACGACCTCGAGCTCGACCTGTTCGCGAACGGCGGCGGCGGGCGTTGACCCACCCTCCGTCACCCCGCTACCATCCCGGACCCCTCGCTCCTGGCCGCCGCGACCGGCGCCCGGCCGGAAGGGTGCCGCGCCGATGCGCATCGCCATCCTGAGCGACATCCACGCCAACCTCGAGGCGCTCGTCGAGGTCGAGGCGGCGCTGGCGCGCCTCGGGGTCGATCGCGTCATCTGCCTGGGCGACGTCGTGGGGTACGGCGCGAGCCCGAACGCCTGCTGCGAGCGCGTCCGCGCCCTCGCCTCGCTGACGCTGCTCGGCAACCACGACGCCGCGGTCTCCGGCCGCATGGACTACGCGTACTACTACGAGGCGGCGCGGCACGCGCTCGACTGGACCACGCAGCAGCTCGATCCCGACCACCTCGTCTGGCTGCGCTCGCTCCCCTACACACACCGGGCGGACGACGTCGGGTTCAGCCACGGGTCGCCCATCCTGCCGGGCGAGTACGAGTACATCTTCGCCGCCGAGCAGGCGCTCGAGCTGACCCCGCACTTCGCCCGGCTCGCGCACGTCACGTTCATCGGCCACTCACACCTGTGCAAGGCGTTCGCGCTCGACGCGCACGGCGGGGTCGAGGAGGCCCTCGGGACCACCCTCGCGCTCGACGTGCGGAAGAAGTACGTCATGTCGGTGGGCTCGGTGGGCCAGCCCCGCGACTACGACAACCGCGCCTGCTTCGTCACGTACGACACGGACGCGAAGGTCGCCGAATACCACCGCGTCGCCTACGACATCGAGGCGGCCGCGCAGAAGATCTTCGACGCCGACCTGGCGCTGAACTTCGGGAAGCGCCTCTTCCTCGGCGTGTAACCGGGCTACAGCACGCTCAGGTGGGTCTCGAGGCGGACGGCGGTCACGACGCCCTCCGCGTCCATCCCCCACGCCGCCAGCCCTGCGTCCGCCACGAGGCGCACCGGCGCCGGCACGCGCGCGTGGCCGAGCAGCTTCCCCGTCGCGGCGTCGAGCGCGTCCACCTGCTCGCCGGGGACGAGCGCGACCCCGCGCGCCACGACGGCCGGGGCGTTGGCGGGCGGCGGGTGCGCGGCGTCGCGCGCGTGGGACCAGAGCGTCTCGCCGCAGCGGCCGAGGGCGACGCAGGCGCCGCCCGCGGTCTTGACGAGCAGCCCCGAGGGGAGCGGCGCCAGCGCGGCCGCGCCCGCGCCCAGCGGCGGCCCGTCCTCCCACGCCAGCGCTCCGGTGAGCTCGATCGCGGTGACGACGGGGTCTCCCGCCACGGTCCCTCCGACGGCGAGCAGGCCGGCGAACGTCACCGGCGGCCCCACGGGCGCGACGTCGAGCGGCGCCTCGAAGCGCCGCCGCCCGGTCGAGGGATCGACGGCGACGAGCGAGCCGCCGAGCTCCGTCGCGCACAGCGCGAGACACGCGTCGCCGTGCGCGGCCGGCGCCGCGACGAGCGGCCCCGGCAGCCGGAGCCGCCAGGCCGTCCTCCCGGTGGCCGCCTCCACGCCGTACAGGAACCCTGCGTCCGTCCCCAACAGCGCGAGCGCGCCGAGCGCCGCCGCGCGCAGGTCGAGCGCCGCCGGCGGCGCGAAGGTCCAAGCCGTCCTGCCCGACGCGGGGTCGAGGGCCGTCGCGGCGCCGGGGCCGACCACGAGGGCGAGCCCGCCCGACAGTCGGACCACGGCGCGGACCCCACCCTCCGGGAGCGCCGACAGGGGGCGCGACCAGCGCTCCCGCCCGGTGACCGGGTCGAGCGAGGACAGCCGCGACGCATCCACCGCGAAGAGCGCGCCGTCCCCGAGCGCGGCGAACGTCACGCCATCCCGGCGCCAGCGCTCGTCGCCGCGGCGCGCGTCGAGCCCGAGCACTGCGGCGGCGCCCGCGGCGAGGACGAGGTCGCCTGCGAGCGCGAGCCCGAAGCCGGCCGGGGCTCCCGCGTCCGCCTCCCACGCGCGACGGAAGGCGAGGCGGCGTACGCAGCCCGGGCCGAGCGGCGCACGAGGGAGCCGCCTCGCGCCCCGGCGGCGTACGTTCGCGCCCTCGTCCGCGACGAGGTCGCCCGCGAGGAGCTCCTGCACGTGCGCGAGCCGCTCCGCGGCGCCCGTGCGCAGCTCCGCGAGCCAGCCGTTGTCCGCCTGCCACGCGTTGCGCGCGGCGACCACGCCGCAGAAGTCGACGGCCGCCTCGAGGAGGGCTCGCGCCAGCGGGAGCGGCGCGCACGGGAACGGTGCGCCGCCGTCCGGCGCGAGCGTCCCCGCCTCGAGGTCTGCTTCGAGACGGACGGTGGCGTGGCGCCCGGGCGCGGCGAGGGCGACGGACGCCGTCGCCTCGCCCCGCCGCACGCCGTCGGCGAGGCGCGCCGCGAACGCGGCGAGATCGCGCAGCACGAGGAAGGGTGGGCCGGAGAGCGCGATGACCTCGCTGCCGTCGGCGGCCCGGAGCACGACGCGGCCGGGCGGGAGGAGCGAGCCGAGGTCGGCTCCGGGACCCCGATACGACGCGAGGAGCCCGTCCTCGTCGCGCAGCTCGAAGGTGCAGGTCGGTGCGTGCTCGCGCTGCGCGGGGCGCTGCGTGGAGGGGCGGCCTGGCGGCCCCGGCGCGATGGCGGGCGCGGGGCGCGCTGCGCCGAGGCGCGACGCGAGCCGCCGGAGCGAGCGCGTCACGGCGGCCGCGGCGGAGGGCTGCAGGGTGGCGAGCTCGTCCGCGAGCGCTCCGGCGGCCTCGCGCGCGGCGCGCGCCAGCTCGGCGAGATCCACCTCCACGTCACGGGCGAGGACGCGGGCGGGCCGTCCCAGCGCGACCACGGTGACGAGCGCGCTCGCGCCGCGGCGCCCCAGGACGAGCTCCACGCCGCCCTCGCTGAAGTGGACCTGCGCGCGCGCGCTGCCCGCGAGCAGGCGCAGGACGGCCTCGCCGAGCGCCTCGACGCCCGCGACGAGCGCGCCCTCGGCGTGGCCTGCCGCGACGTCGATCCCGTCCACCTCGACCGCGAGGGCGTCCACCGCGCCGGTGGCCGCCTCGAGCGCGACGTCGCCGCCGCGCGCGAGGGCCGAGCGGAGCGACGGGTCCTGTTTCCACGTGCTTCCGATGCGAATGCGCACCATGAGAAAGGCGAGACATGGCGGCCGGGAAGCGCGGTTTCAACGTTGACAGGCGAGCGGCCGGGCTCCAAACTGTTCGACCCACATAAGGCCCGGTTGGGCCTCGAGAATTTTGACAACCACCACAAGGAACGCATGACTTTCACCGAAGCGGCCATCGAGGTCCTGAGGCGCGAGGGAAAGCCACTCCACTTCAAGAAGATCGCCGAGATCGCCGTCCGAGACAGCCTGCTCGACCACGTCGGAAAGATTCCCGACGAGGTGATGGGCGGGCAGCTCGCGACGCACTGCAAGCTGCCGCACGCCGACCGCAAGGTCCTGCCCGTGCAGCCCGGCACCTTCGCGCTGGTGGAGTGGGGCCTCGACGAGGACCCGGCAGGGCTCGACAACCTGATCGAGCTGCCCCTCGAGAGCGAGATCCCGTACCGATCCAACGAGCGCCATCCGACGCCGTCGCGCGAGATCGCGCGCAGCTCGGGACGTGGCGAGGCGCGCGCCCGGCGCCGCGAGGAGGGCGAGGAGCGCCGCGGCCGGCGCTACCCGCCGCCCGCCGAGGTCGCCTACGAGATCCTGGCCGGCTCCGACCACCCGCTGGCCCTCGCCGACATCGCGGCGCAGGGGGCCGAGCGGTTCCTCATGCCGGACGCGTTCGTGCGCGACAGCGCCGCGCTCGCGGCCGCGCTCGCGGAGGACAACAGGCGCCGCGAGTCCGCCGGGCGCAAGCCGCTCTTCGCGCTCGAGGGCGACACGGTCGCGCTCGCAGCGCAGCCGGAGCCCGGCGAGCGCGCCGCGGCGCCGCTCGCCGCCACGCGCCCGGCCGCCGCCGCCGGCGACCTCCGCAAGAGCGCGCTCCTCGCGCTCCGCCGGCGCGTCCGCGAGTGCGACCCCGCCACGGTCGAGCACATCGTGGCGAAGCTCCTCGAGGCGACGGGCCTCCGGGAGCTCAAGGTCGCGAAGCGCGGCCGCGACCACGTCGTCTACACGGGCCGGCGGCGGATGGGCCTCGGTGAGCTTCGCCACGATGTGCTCGA
>DASWDS010000389.1:0-16465 GCA_036395165.1 Anaeromyxobacteraceae bacterium
GTCCTGCCCGCCGACCTCCGATGGCCCGCCGCGCGGAAGCTCGACCGTGAACGTCGATCCCACGCCCGGCTCGCTCTCGATTCGAATGGAGCCTCCGTGCGCCTCTACGATCCGCCGGCTGATGTACAGGCCGAGGCCGAGCCCGCCGTAGTGCTCTGCCGGTGCCGCGCGCTCGAACCGCTGGAAGAGGCGGGCCTGGCGATCTGGGCTGATGCCGATCCCACGATCCGTGACCGCGAGCCGCGCCACGCCGTCCTCGGTCGAGATCGAGGCCTCGACGGGTTTGCCTGGCCCGAACTTCATCGCGTTCGACAGAAGGTTCGTGACGACCTGGTCGAGGCGGGAGGGATCCCATCGACCTGTGACGGCGTCACTGGCTCGTATGGAGAACGAGCACCGGGATCTGGCCAGGTCCGGCTCGAGCCGCTCCACCACGTCGCGGACGAGGGATCCCAGCTCGACGTCGGCGAGCTCGAGCATGAGCCGGCCCGTCTCGATCCGCGAGACGTCAAGCAGATCCCCGATGAGCCGGACGAGCCGTCGTCCCTGCCTCGAGACGAGATCGAGCAGCTTGTGCATGGCCCTCGGATCGAGAGCCTGGCCCGTCGGCGCCGCCGGGAGCATCGCGTCGAGCGACAGCATGAGAGACGTGATCGGCGTGTAGAGCTCATGGGAAGCAACGGAGAGGAACTCGTCGCGCAGGCGGATCGCCTCCTGGGCTTGGCGGTAGAGACCTGCGTTGTCGACGGCGATCGCGGCGCGGCGCGCGAGCTCCTGCGCCAGCTCGAGATCGGGCCGTCCATAGCGGCGACCGGGCGACGCCGAGCAGAGGCTGATGACCCCGAGAGTCCGCCCGCGGGCCACGAGAGGTACGACGATGACCGACCGCGTCCCTAGCTCGCGGATGATCCGAGCGTGCTCGTCGTCTTCACAGAAGCTCCGGATGTCGTCGTCGGACCGTTCTGGGAGGAGGAGCGGCTCGCCTGTGCGAAGGATCGTCGCTGATGGGTGCGGCGAGTCCGACCGGGGCGGGTATCGCCGCTGGAGCTCCCGGAGCAGCGGCTCCTTTGCGGGATCGGAGTGCGCTCCGACCAGGCGCCGGATCTCTCGACCGTCCTGGACCATATCGATCACGCACCAGTCGGCGATCGAGCGCACGCAGAGCTGTGCGAGCCGTTTGAGCGTCTCCTCGTAATCGAGCGATTCGGAGAGGATTGGCCCCGCCTCGGCGAGGAACGCAGCACGGCTCTTCGCCTCCTCGGCTGCGACCCGAGCCGCGCGCTCCTTCGCGAGGAACAGGTCTCGCTCGGCCTCGGATCGCTTGCGCTCGGTGATGTCGAGGACCGTGCCGACACATCGAACGGCGCGGCCTGAGCCGTCGAAGAACGCGCGTCCCGCCGCGCTGACCCACCGTCCGATTCCGTCCTGGAGGCCGAGTGTGCGGTACTCCATATTGAAGCGCCCGCTACTCTCAGCCGCCAGCGCGCGCTGAACGGCCTGGTGCGTCCGCTCTCGATCCTCAGGGTGAAGCCCGGCCAGGAACACCGCGTAGTCGACTCTGGCGTCCGGGGGCAGTCCGAACAGCTCCTTGCATCGGTCCGACCACGTCATTTCCCCCGTCAGCGGATCGTAGTCCCAGGTGCCGAGGCTGGCCGCCTCGAGCGCCAGACGCTCGACACGCTGGTGCTCCTGGAGCAGCTGCGCTTCTCGGAAACCGATCACCGCCTGGTTGATCGCAACCCTGAAGAGCAACGCCTCGGTCTCCGTGGGGAAGCTCTGGCGGCGAGACCCGACCGCAACGACGCCGCTGTCTTCGTGGAGTCCGAATCGCCCCACGAGCAGCCGCATCTCGCTCCGCTCGAGCGGGCTCTCGATCGTGATCGGCGTGTTCCAGCTTTCCGCCTCCAGCCAACGCTCCAGCGCCACACCCAGCCAGGGCGCCCGCTGGGCAATCTCAGGGCGAGCGCTCGCGGACGCCGCTTCGATCACGGCCTCCCCGGGGTGCGTCACCCGCGCGTAGGCGAAGTCGACGCGCAGCATGCCCAAGAGCACGTCCACGAGCGTCCTGATGACCCCGGCCGGCATCTGCCCCGTCCCGATCGCGGGCTGAGCGAGCAGGCTGATGAGATCGCGATTGAGGGATCGAAGTCGTTCCACCTCGGACGAGGCGTCGAACCGCGACTCTGCTATCTTGTTTGCTTCGGCTGACCTCGACTCGGACATGGAATCACTGGGCGCCGTGGCTCTTCAGCTCGCGCAGGAACTCGTCGGGCGGAACGAAGAACGGATTGTCTTGCAAGACCCCCCCGACGACGGTCATCGGGTGTGTTCGAAGGATGTCGATGACGACCCGGCCGCCAAACTTGGCGGTGTCGTAGATTCAAATCACGGGATCCCCGTACCGTGGCAGCAAGTAGTTGAGCCGCGCCTCGTACTCGATGAGATCGTCGACGCCTGGCCGATCCTCCAGCGCCCACTCCATGTGCGCGACCAAGCGCGTGAGGTTGAAGCCCTTCTTCGACCCCTGATCCAGGATCTCCTCGACGAGCGCGAGCATCCGGTCCTGGTCGAAGTGCCCTCCCCGGAGGTAGGCGTCCTGCCAGTTGCGCAGCTCGAGGGCGCCTCGCTTCTCCTCGGCCTCCACGTCGATTCCGGCTGACCGCAGCCGGCGGAGGTGGTCGTCGCGCAGCACCGGATCGACGATGTGGAAGGCGCGGTCGCCCCGATCGAATCCGTCCTTGATGAACGGGAGCATCACCTTGTACTCCTCTTCCGGATCGCGGAAGAACGCGCAGACGTGCCGGTATCGGTCGAGCTGGGCGCCAGCGAACCGAATTGGTGCCTCGCTGCTCTGCATTTCGTGCCCTCCCTCAATGGAGTGGGAACGTCTCGAGATAGGGAGCGCCTCGAGAGGAAGCCGTCACGCAACGGTCGGGAGGTCGAGCGTGCATCCGACCTCGTACTCGCTCGTCTGGCGCCTTCGGGGCCTTGGGTCGGCACCGCCTGCGATCAGGCACCTCGAGGATCACCGAGCTTCGATCGGTGCTCCTGACCGCACGATACGGAGTCGTGCCATCGCCTTCGTACAGCATCCCCGCGATCGGGTACGAGGAGTCCATCGGCGACTCTATTAAGCGGAGTTCCGCGACAGCGCCCCTTTCCCTCAGCGAGTCCTGCCCTGTGGTTACCGAAAACCCCGTCTGCGCGGTTCGCAGCACCGGCGGGGAGGTGAGGTTGTCATCGACGAGGTGGCGGAGTTGACGTCCTGACTCGCAGCCCGGCACCCCAGGCATGCAACCACGCGAGCAGGAGCCGTCGCGACCGTCGACTCGACGGCAGGTACGTTCAGCAGCCGGGGCACTGGCATCCGCGGGAAGCTGCACCCGTGGTCGAGCGTCGCCGAACGGAACCCGATCGTCGCTGACCGGACTCAGACAATCGCGAGCCGCTGACTCGCGATCGGCTGGTTTAGAAGACGAAAGGGAGGAGCCGCCAGCGCGTCCTGGCCTGGTAGGCGCGGTAGCTCTCGTGCGCCGAGAGGAGCCGCTCCTCGTTGAAGATGCGGGCCACCTGGAAGGCAAAGCCGGCGGCGAGCACGACCGTGTTCCAGCCGCTGGAATTGCTCAGCACGTATCCCAGGTCGGTGATGGCGTAGGAGGCGTACAATGGGTGGCGCACCAGCCGGTAGGCGCCGCTCGACTTCACCTCGCGGTGCGCGGGCACCACGCCCGCGCTGCGATTGAGCGAGAGGATGCCCAGCACGCACCCCGCCGCTCCGAAGATCTGGAGCGCCTGTGCCGCGACGAGGTCATGGGGCGCCGCGGTGGGCTGGAGGAGCAGCGGCGCCGCCGTCCCGGCGAAGGTGGCGAACCAGTCCCACGGCGAACGCGACACGTCGTCCGCGGGCCGCCGGAAGACGGCGAAGGCCGCGAAGAGGAGCTCCGTAGCGACGAAGAGCGGCGCGCTCGCCCGGTGGGTCAGGGCGAACGCCCTGAGCTGCCCGTAGGCGAAGGCGAGGCAGAGCGCGGCGAGCGAGAGATCGGCGAAGGCTCGCCGGAGTCCGGATGCGGTGACGCGTGGTCCTGGGCGGCGCATCGGGCGGTGCTCCCTACTGGACGAGCCGAGTTCGAGTCGTGGGGAGGCCGAAGTTGACGCAGCCGGGTGTGCCGCGCGACGTCTGATCGCAAGCCACGGTGGCGGTGATGCAGGGCGTCGTGCCGCCGCACGCGGCGGGAGGATTGTCGCCGTTGTTCCGGTACACGCCCGTGATCTGGATCTCCGCGAAGCCGACGATGGGAAACAGCGTCGATCCATTGATCCTGCAGTCATCGGAGTGGACCACCGGGATCGAGTACTCTCCGCCGACCAGGGCGGCGAGCTGGTTCCAGATGGTCGCGGCCGAGATGTTCCCGTTGTTCAGCGAGATCGACTGCCCGTACTGCGTCGGGCAGGTGCCGCTGGCCAGGAACGTGCTGATCCCGCTGGCGCTGACGTTCCCCGTGGTCAGGAGCGTGAACCCGGCGGTGTCGGTGTTGTTGTTTCGGTAGACGATGGGCCCGCCACAGCCGGCGGAGAAGGCGCAATCGACGTAGGCCATGGGGAGGCAGCCCCCCGTGGGGATGTTGCACGGACCGCCTCCCACCGCCGTCGCGCCGGAGGCCGTGTCGATGCTCGTCAGCTCTCCGAGGAACGAGGAGAGCCACACCGGCAGCGCATTCCCACGGCTCGCCTCCCGCCCGTTCCGCACCTGGACCGCGTTGGCGCCCTGGAGCTGCGTCGTGGCCCCGATCGTCGGAAGCGGGGGAGGCGCCGTGGTGGGGGCTACGCCATAGCCCAGGCACCAGCCGATGGCCTGCGTCGCCGGGTTCCAGTTGCAGAACCCCACGTCCGCGTCCGTGATGCTCGTGACCAGCGTGCTGTCCGTCTCGTGCTGGGAGGAGTAGGTCGTCGCCACCAGTCTGGCCGCGGTGATCCCGTCCGTCTGTCCGTTGAGCTCGCGCGCGGCGGCGAGGGCGGCCGCGTCGGAGGCGTTCTGCAGCTCGCCGCGCACGCTGGTGGCGTGCCCCGCGTTGAGGACGAAGCCTAGGAACGCGAACAGCGCCGTCAACAACAGGACGACGAGCACCATCACCACGCCCCGCTCGCCCCTCTCTCGCCGCGAGAGCCCGCGCATGATCACTCCTTCGGGACGGAGGGTGCCAAGGCCTGCGCTGCCATGCCCGCCTGCTGTGGCGCGACCACCAGGATGGGCTGCTCCTTCACGTCTTGTGTTTCCTTGGGCGCGAGGCCCTTGCGGTAGGTGGAGGCGATGATGGACGCCTCCTGGGCGTCGAGCCCGGGGGCGACCTTCCTGGGATGAGCGGGCTTCTCCACCTGGAGCGCGAACTGCGCCTGATAGGAGTGCCCATAGCCGGGCTCGAGGTGGGCGCGCCCGCAGCTTGCGATGGCGAGGGCAGCGAGGGCGAGTGCACGCTTCATGGCTGGCTTCCTCCGGGATGGGCGACGTTCGCGAGCACCGTGGAGGGCTCGCCTGCTGGCTTGGAGGCGTTGGCCTGCGGGCCGGCCGACACGCGCGACAGGTTCTGCCGGGCGGCGGCGAGATCCGGGTCGAGGCGCAGCCCCTCCTCGTAGTGGGCCCGCGCCTGGGCCAGGTTCCCCGCGCGCTCGTAGGCGAAGCCGAGGTTGTTCTGAGCCTCGGCCGGCGTCCCGCCCAGCGCGAACTCGTGCGCGGCGCGCGGGTAGTCGGAGAGCCGGGCATAGGTGAAGCCCAGGTTGTTCCGGATGCGCGGGCTCATCGGATCGAGGCGCGCCGCCTGCCTGAGGACCGGCAGCGCCTCGGCCGGCTTCCCGTGCACGAGGAGCGCGTAGCCCAGGTTGTTGGCGTAGCGCGCGTCCCGCGGCGCGAGCTCGGCCGCGCGCCGGTGCTCGGCCTCGGCCTCGTCCGGGCGCTGCCGCCGCTCGTGCAGGACGGCGAGGGCCGCGTGCGCCTCCGGCAGCCTGGACTCCAGCCGCACCGCGTCCTTGAGGTCCGCCTCGGCCTCGTCGAGGAGGCCGCGACTGGTGAGGAGCGCGCCCCGGATGGCCCGCGCGGTGCCGTCGTCCGGCGCCTCGCGGCAGGCGGCGTCGGCGGCCTCGAAGGCCGCGTCCTTCTGGCCCCGCTCGGCGAGGCCCTTCGCGAGCGCGACCTTCACCCGGACGGTGCCGTGCGCGGCGCAGCCGGCGGCGAGGAGAGAGGCGACGACGAGGGTGGTCCTGGCGTTCATCGGTGGCTCTGGAGCGTCGGCATGAGGGCCCTCACGATGTTCACCACCGCAGGCCCGAGGATGACGGAGAACAGCGAGGGCAGGATGAAGAGCACGAGCGGGACGCTGAGCTTCACCGGCACGGTGGCCGCCCTCTCCTCTGCCAGCTGCATGCGCCGGACGCGCATGCCGTCCGACTGGACCCGGAGCGCGTCGGCCACGCTCGTCCCGAAGGCCTCGGTCTGGTTCAGGATGGCGGCGAGGGTCTTCAGCTCCGCCACCCCGGTGCGCTCGGCGAGGCGCCGCATCGCTTCCGCGCGCCGGATCCCGGCGTTCACCTCGAGGAAGGTCTGCTGCAGCTCGCCCGCCAGGAGCGGGTGCGCGAGCGCCAGCTCGTTCGCCACCCGCTGCATGGCGGCATCGAGCCCGAGCCCCGCCTCGACGCAGGTGACGAGGAGGTCGAGCGCGTCGGGGAGGCCGCGCTCGAGCTGCGACTGCCGCTGGCGCGTCCGCCGCGCCAGCCAGACCGCGGGGAGGTAGTAGCCTGCCGCGAAGAGGATGACGCCCAGGGTGGGGCCGAGCGGCTGCGGCTCGGCGCTGCGCGCGGCGAGGACGAAGAACCCGCAGAGCCCGGCCAGGGCGGCCAGCATGCGGCTGCCGGCGAGGAGCTGGACGGCGTGCGGGCCGCGGAATCCCGCCCGGGAGAGCTGCAGCGCGACGCGGGTCGTCTCCTCCCCTTGCCTGGGTCTCGCCATCAGCGCGAGCGGGGCCATGGCGCGGGCGAGGATGGCGGCCGCGCTGGCTCCAGGGGTCGGCAGCGGCCGCTCGGGTGCCACATCTGGCGCCTCGCCCGCACCGGCGCCGCTCAGGCGCCGCTCCAGCGCCGCGCGCTGCCGCGCGCTCATGGATAGGACGCCGGCGGCGGCGAGCACGACCGCGCCCACCAGGAGGAGCCCCACCGCGATGCCAATCGGTTCCACGCTGCCTCCTAGATCTCGACCTTCGTGAGCCGGTACATGGCGAACTGGCCGACCATCCAGCAGACCGTCCCGGCCGCGAGGATGGCATTGCCGAGCGGATCGACGAAGAGCTTGGTGGTGTACGACGGGTTCAGGACGGAGAGGGCCAGCAGCATGAGGATGGGCAGCGCGCCCACCACCAGCGCCGAGGCCTTGCCCTCGGCGGTGAGGGCCCGGAGCTTTCCGTGGAAGCGGTACCGCTCGCGGATGGTGGCCGCGATCTTGTCCAGGATCTCCGCCAAGTTGCCGCCGGTCTCGCGCTGGATGACCGCGGAGATGGCGAAGATCTTGACGTCGGCGTTGGAGGGGGTGCGCGCGGCCATCCGGCGCACCCCCTCGTCGAAGGAGAGGCCGAGCCGCTGCTCCTCGAAGGCGCGCGCGAACTCGACGCTCGCCGGCTCGGGCATCTCGCGGGCGACGAGCTCGAAGGCGGCGGAGAGCGCGTGCCCGGCCCGGAGCGAGCGCGACATCATCTCGAGCGCCTCCGGGAGCTGCTCGGAGAGGCGCCGGCTGCGGCGCGCGCGCGCCGCGAGGAGCCAGAGCGTGGGGGCGAGCGCGGCGCCGGCGGCGACCACCACCAGGGCCGCCCGGCCCAGGGCGAGCGCCAGGAAGAGCCCGGTGCCGGCGAGACCGGCCGACCACCCCAGGATCTGCGCCACGGTCGCCGGCGCATCGGCCTGCTCGATGAGCTTCTCCAGCCGCTGCGCCGCCCCGATGGGCTGGAGCAGCGACTCGAGGGTGGCGTTCCGCGCGAAGCGGGCGCGGCGCAGCAGCGCCTCCCGGTCGCCCTCCGGCGCGTCGTGGGCGATGGCGCTGATGCGACGCTTCAGGTCCTGGGCGCGGCGGTCCGCCGTGAAGCGGCGGGCGTGGAGGACGGCCTCCACCGCCGCCACCGCCGCGAGCGACAGCAGGAGTGTGAGGAGCGTGGTCACGGGGCCCCCCCCAGCTCGCGCTCCATGGCCGCCACGTCGACGCCGGCGCGCTGGATGCGATCGAGGATGCGGGCCCGGATGCCGGTGGGGACGATCTCGCCCTGGACGCGGCCGATGGCGTCCACACCCCGCTGGTCGAAGCGGTAGATCTCCTGCATCGTGATCACCGAGCCCTCCGACCCCGTGATCTCGGCGACGCTCGTGACGCGGCGCCGGCCGTCGGCCCCTCGGTTGAGCTGCACGACCACGTGCACCGCGCGCGAGATGATCTGGCGGATGGCGGCGTCGGTGAGCGGCAGGCCCGCCATGCCCACCATCGCGTCGAGCCGGGACAGGGCGTCGCGGCTCGAGTTGGCGTGGACGGTGGTCATCGAGCCCTCGTGGCCGGTGTTCATGGCCTGCAGCATGTCGAGGACCTCGCTCGCCCGGACCTCGCCCACCACGATCCGGTCGGGCCGCATGCGCAGGCAGTTGCGGACCAGCTCGCGGGCGGTGATCTCCCCCTTGCCCTCGATGTTGGGCGGACGGGTCTCGAGCCGCACGACGTGCGGCTGCTGCATCTTCAGCTCGGCCGAGTCCTCGATGGTGATGACCCGCTCGTTCTCGGGGATGAAGGAGGAGAGGACGTTGAGGAGCGTGGTCTTGCCCGATCCGGTGCCGCCGCTGATGAGGATGTTCGTCCTGGCGCGCACGCAGGCGCCCAGGAACGCCATGGCCGCCGGCGTGGCGCTGCCCACCGTGACGAGGTCGCGCGCCCGCAGCGCGGTGACGCCGAAGCGGCGGATGGAGAGGGCTGGCCCGTCGATCGACAAGGGGGGGATGATGGCGTTCACGCGCGAGCCGTCCGGCAATCGCGCATCCACCATGGGTGAGGTCTCGTCCACGCGCCGTCCCACCCGCGACACGATCCGGTTGATGACCCGCATGAGGTGGTCATCGTCGTCGAAGCGGATGGCCGTGGGCTCGAGCTTCCCGGCGCGCTCGACGTAGGCGGTCCGGGAGCCGTTCACCAGGATGTCGGAGATGGTGTCGTCGCGCAGGAGGGCCTCCAGGGGCCCCAGGCCGGTGAGCTCGTCGAGCAGCTCCTGGACCATCCGCTCCCGCTCGGGCTGGTTGAGCGGGGCGCGTGCTGCCGCCACCGCCGAGCCGAGCAGCTCCCGCAGCTCCTCGCGGAGCCGCTCCGGCTGGAGCGCCTGGAGCGTCTTCACTTCCAGCTTGTCCACGACGCGCCTGTGCAGCTCGCCCTTGAGCGCGAGGTAGGCCTCGGGCGTGGCCTCCATCGAGCCCGGCTGGGAGACGCCGTTCGGGCGTTGCTTCAGGCGGTCGCTAAGTGCCATGGGCCACCGCCTTACCGGCGAAGACGCGGCGCAGGAGCGAGGTGGGCCTCGCTTCGGCTGGTTCGGGGCCTGCGCCGCTCACGAGGTCCGCCAGCGACTCGAGGTCGTGCGCGAGCGGCGAGCGGCCGGCCTCGTCGGCGAGCAGCGCGCCGGCGTGGATCGATCGATCGACCGCGCCGTAGTCGTTCCCCACGCGGGCGGCGATGCGGAGGCCCGCCGTCTCGGCCAGGAGATCGTCCGGTATGCGCGCCTTCTTCTGGTGCCGGTTCACGACCAGGCGCACCCGATCCTCGCCGTAGCCCAGGCGGCGGAACAGGTCCGTGCAGCGGCGGGCGTTGCGGATGGCCGGGATCTCCTGGGTGACCACCAGGAGGATCTGGTGGCTGGCGTCGAGGACCGCCAGCGGCAGCTCGCCGAACCCGCGCGCGCCATCGACGATCACGTGCCGGTAATGCCGGCGCAGGAAGTCGATGAGGCGCCCCAGCGCCGGGGCGTCCACCGCCTCCGCGTCCTCGATCTTGTTGCTCTGGGCGAGGACGTGGATGCCCGACCGGTGGCGCGGCAGGGAGGTCTCGAGGAGGTCGCGGTCGAGGCGGTGCAGGTTCGCGATGACGTCGGCCACGCCGTAGGAGCCGGAGAGGTCGAGGAAGGAGAGGACATCGCCCATCTCCAGGTCGAGGTCGAGCAGGCAGGTCCGCTCGCCTCTCCGCTCCAGGGCGCCCGCCAGGTTCACGGCCAGTGTGGTCGCGCCCACCCCGCCCTTGGGGGCGAAGAGGGTCGTCACCCGACCCAGGCTCGGATCGCCCGCGGGCAGGAGCAGCGCCCGCGCCGCCTGCAGGAGGTGGTCGATGTCCGAGGCGACGGAGAACTCGCTCGCGCCGGCCCGCATGGCGCGCAGGATGAGGTCGGCGTCCTTCTCCGGCCCCACCACCACCGCCTTCACGCCCTCGGCGTTCAGGCGTCCCACGAAGGCGAACGACGCGGCGGGGTCGGGATCGACCGCCACGATGGCGGCGTCGGGCCGGCGGCCCAGCGGCTCGCTGGGTCGCGGCGGGCGCGGGAGGGAGTGGCACGCCACCTCGGGGCCGAGTCGGGCCGCCAGCGCGGCGCGCGTCTCCTCGCGCACGCTGACCAGGAGCAGATCTTGTGTCGCCATGCGTCGTGTCTCCTCAGGGTGTCGCGAAGCCGCGGTCGCCGGAGGCGCCGCCGCTCGCCCCGACCGCGTCGCGGCCGAGCAGGAAGAGGTCGAAATTGGAGGGCTCCATCCCGGAGCGATCGGTGGGGAGCGGCTGCACCTGCTCCGGCGCGACCGGCTGCGCCAGCCGCGCGGTGACCACGACGAGCAGCTCCGTCTCCTGTCGGTTGTAGGACGAGGACCGGAAGAGCGCGCCCAGGATCGGGATGCTGCCGAGCCAGGGGACCTTGTCGATCTGGGAGCGCACCTTGTCGGAGAGGAGCCCGGCCACGGCGAAGCTCTGCCCGTTGCCCAGGCGCACGGTGGTCTCGCTCTGCCGGCTGATCAGGCCCGGCACCGTCGTCCCGGCGATGGTGACCGAGCTCGAAGGGTCGAGGTCACTCACCTCCGCGGCGAGCTTGAGGTGGATGGTGTCCTGGCCCAGGACGGTCGGCGTGAACCGGAGGATGATGCCGAACTTCTTCCACTCCACGCTGATCTGCCCGAGCGTCGAGGCGAGCGGGATGGGGATCTCGCCGCCGGCGAGGAAGCGCGCCTCCTGCCCGGAGAGCGTGACCAGCGTGGGCTCGGCGAGCACCTTGGCGAGGCCGTTCGACTCGAGGAGGTTCAGCATGGCGCTGAACGGAAACGAGGGATAGCCGGAGAAGAACATGGAGAAGGCGTTCGTGAACTGCGGCGCGGGCACGTCGGGCGGCTGCCCGGACGCGGCGAGGCCGCGCGGGCCCGTGCCGGGGATGGCCGGGTTCGTGATCGTGTTGAGGAACTCGCCCGGCACGGTGCGCGAGCCGAACACGCCGCTCACGTACTTGCCATCCCGCGTCTTCTGGAAGAGGTTCACGCCGATCTCGCGCAGCCCGCTGCGCGACACCTCGGCGAAGCGCACCTCGAGCTGGACCTGCTGATTCCCGGCCACCTTCACGAAGTTCGCCACCTGCTTGGCGTGCAGCTTCGCCACCTCGACTGCCCGCTCCGGCACGCGGAGGTCGGAGGCCTCGCCGGTGAGGACGACGAGGTCTCCGGCGGCGGAGGCGGCGATGTCCTCGCCCGGGAAGAGCTCCTTGAGCTGCTTGCGGAGCGCGTCGATGTTGCGCGCGACCTGGAGCGCCATCACGTGCGGGCGGTTCTGCCGGTTCCAGAGCGTGAGGTCGGTCGTCCCCGCCCCCTTGGCGGTGAGGAGCACCTGGGTCGGCGTCACCACCTTGAGGTCGGCGACGCTCGGATCGGCCACCGACACGCGCGCGATATCCTCCGAGAGCAGGAGGAGCCTGTTCTGGCCCACCTCGAGGGCCAGCTGCTGCACCCCGGCCGCCTCACGATCGAAGACGACCGACACGGTCGGCGAAGGCCCCTCCGCGCGCGCGCTCCCCGCGGCGAGCAAGGCCATCGAGACCAGCGCCAGAGCCCTCACGGCGTCCCGTCCTTCTTCTCGAACCCTCGGCGCTCGAAGAGGTCGCCGCGCATGATCTCGACCACCTGCTTCTCCGGCCTGGGCGCCTCCGCCTGCTTCACGGTGACATGCGGTCGGGCTCGGCCGTGGTGCGGCGGCTCGGGCTTCGCGGCCTGCGACTCCGTATCGCTTCCTGCGAGCAGGGCCGGCGGCGCCACCCCGTGCGTCGCCACCGTCTCGTCGTCGGCGCCGCTGCGCAGGGCGAGGAGGAGCTGACCCTTCGCGGCGGCGAGAGCCAGCTTCTCGGCCTCGGCGCTGTCCACCTGGAGCGTCGCCACCGTCGCGGCGATCACCTTGTCGCCGCCCCTCGGCTGCCCGTCCACCTCCTTGCCCACCGCCAGCACCTTGATGTTCTGGAGGATGATCTTGGAGGTGAAGTTGCTCCCCGACCCCTCGGTGGGGCGCATGGTGACGATCACGTCCACGAAGTCGCCGGGGTGGATGAACCCCGCCACCCCGACCACGTCGTCCACCCGCACCGAGACGGCACGGGCGCCATCGGGGAGGAGCGCGGCGAGCCCGCTGCCCGCGTTGCCGGAGACGAGCTTCTCGGGCAGGACCGGCTCGCCCTTGAAGATGCGCGCGGCGACGATCTGCCCCACCGCCGCCGACGGCTCCGCCAAAGCCGAGGATGGGCGTGACGCGAGCGGCCAGTCCACCGCCTCCAGATGCTCCTTGGCCACGCGCGTTCCGACCGGCAGGTCGATCGCCGCCACCACCACCTTCGCCGTGGGGACGCGCGCCATCGCCGTCCGCGCGTTCACCCAGCTGGTGACGAGGAGCGCCGCCGCCCCCGCTGCCACGACCGCGAGCCCCAGGTACACGGCGGCGCGGATCGCGGATCGCGATCCCCCGGTCCTCGCCTTCCTGTCCAGTGCTTCTGCCATGTCTCTCCCCTGTCGCGTGATCAAAACTCGCCGCGCATCTGCACCGTTGCAGTGATGTTCGCGGGCACGAGCGACTGGAAGCCCGGGAGCGTGAACCCGCTGAGCGAGCCCGCCGTGTAGGTCACGACGACCCGCACCGTGTTCGTGCCGCTCACGACGGGGGTGGTCGCGGTCGCGGTCCCGGCCCCGAGGCCCAGGTTCGTGAGGTAGGTGGTCGCGGCGGTCTCGGCGGCGGCGGCCGCCGACGAGCCGAGCGCGCTGACCGATCCTGCGCGGGCGCCCTCGCGTGCCGCGTTGGTCACCACCTCGCGCAGGTAGAAGTACCAGCCCCAGTCGATGGCGCCGAGGACGAGCATGAGCAGGAGCGGCAGGACGAGGGCGAACTCGACCACCGCCGCGCCGCGCTCCCTTCCTCGCCCGCCGTGCCGCTTGGATCTCATGGCATCCTCCAGTGGAGCGCGATCACCGCCCCGGCCGCGATCGCGATCGCGTAGGGCACCCGGACCGCGCGGAGCCGGGCGCGCAGGGTCGCGGCGTCGAGCGTGGGCATGGCAGCGCGGCCGGTCGCCATGGCCGGCGCTCGAAGCCCCCCGACGGCGGCCGCGAGCGCGATCAGGCCACCCGCGAGCGCCGTGGCGAGGACGAAGATGGCCAGCCTCTGGAAGCCCGTCCAGGCGGCGCAGGCGACCAGGAGCTTCACGTCGCCGCCGCCCACCATCCGCCGCGAGAACGGCACGAGGAGTACAGCCAAGACGAGCAGCGCGGCGCCGCCCGCGAGGAGCGCAGCGCGAGCGCCTCCGGCGCCGAGCTGCACCGCCAAACCCAGCATGGCCACCGCGACGGAGAGCCCGTTGGGCACCCGCCTCGAGGCGGCGTCGCGCGCCGCTGCGGCGGCGAGGAGGAGATAGAGGGCCGCCAGGCTCAATTGTCCGAATTGCACGTTAGCCCCGCCCACGTCCATCGTCACGAGTCGCCCTGTTGCACTAGCAGCTCACCACGAACAGGCCCGGGACGCTCTGCCCGAGCAACCGGACGGCGACGGCGCAGGCCGCCGCGATGAATCCCGCCACGATGGCGTACTCCAGCGCGGTCGCCCCCTCCTCGCTCTCCCAGCACGCAACGAGCCATCCGCGCATGACGAGCCCATTCGGACGGTCTGGAGGCTGGAGCACCGGTGCGCCGACCGGGCGCACCGGTGTCCCTCGGCTTCTAGAGGTTACCCGCGATAGCGTTGAACATCGTGTTCGCGTTCGTGCCGATCAGAGCCACGGCGGTGATGCAGACGGTGGCAATGAGCGCCAGCATGAGACCGTACTCCACCATCGTCGCGCCTTCCTCGTCCTTCCACAGCGACTTCACTGCCTTCATGAGCTGCATCTGACCTTCCCCCGCCGCACGTTTGCGGCCGAAGTGAGCCCTGCCATCGGGCTAGTTGGTGTTGTGAACAAAGTAAGGTCGGGGAGGTCCTTCAGGGATGCCATGAGCACATGTCACACGATACGATGTCGGCTCCTGAGATTGCTGAGCCCGTGAGGTGGTGATGGGGTGAACGCAAGCGAGCGGATGATCGCGGCTTTCGACGTGGAGACTCGCTGGTTCGAGCGCGGCGAGGACGGCTCGGAGACGCCCTGGGGCACGGTCGTCGCGTGGGATCCGCCGCGCCGCGCCGTATCGGCGCTCGGCGCCGACGGAAACACCCACGTGGACGGCGCAGCCGTACGCGTCATCGCGCCCGGTGGAATCTCGCAACCGCTCCGTTGACGACTCAGGGCAAGAGGCCGTGTCGTGTAAGGACAAGCGGGCCGTCGGGTCCGCTGGAGACCAGGCGAACGCGGTGACGGATGCCGGCGGGTCCTATTCGTTTTCAGCAAAGGGGACCCGAAGATCGTCGCCGCAAGAGCAGGCCGCAGCTCACATGAGCGCTAGACGCGGAACCGTTCCCCGTTCCGCTTTCCGCTTCGTCGTTCCTTCTTGATGTCTTCGACGCTCGTCTCGAACTCGCCCCGCAGCCGTTCGACTCGCACTGCCATGGACGGAATCGCCTACCCGCACCTGATCGGCCGTCAAGCAGCAGGAGACAATCCCACCGCTGCGCCTCACCGGCGGGCCAGGATCGGGTCGGTGGCAGGGTAGTTCCCGTAGCGCGCCCGTTATCCGTCCCTGGAGACGTGGGTTGAACGTCCCAGCGTTCCGGCAGTGCTACGTCGGCGGCCGGCTCGACACCCTCAGGAGCCGCTCGTCGAACCTGAACCGCGTCGGGCGCGCGATCTCGAGCTTCGCTGCATCAGGGTGGAGCGGGTTCAGCACGACATTGCGCTCCTGCCGGACGATCACGGACGGGACGGAGAGGGCCACGGAACGCCGCTCGCTTGCCCAGGTCGAGCCGAGCTCACGCGTGGCGCGCGGGATCGCGGCGTCGTCCCAGCCGCGCGGGAGTTGCTCGTCCGGAACGATCTCGACGTGCGCATCGGGAATGGTGATCTCGAACGCGTAGAAGGCGATCCGAACCTGATCCACACGAGCGTGGACCAGCACCTCGAGCACCGCGAGCGAGAGGTGCTCGCTCGCATAGACCACTGGCGCGCCCGACGAGTTCCAGCGGCCGGGGAACAGCCGTGCGCCCTCGCCGTCAAATGTCCGCTGCTGCGAGTCGAACCGCGAGAGCCGCCAGGCCTTCATCAGCCGTACACCGTGTACTCGATCCGGCCGAGGACCTCGTTCACGGCGTCGGCCCCGATCTCGGTGTCGAGCAGCGAGATCGGCTTCTCACCGCCGAGCGCCGGGTTCGGTGTCCGCAGCCAGTCGAGCGCCGCGTCGCGCGCGCCGAGCACGTGCTCCGCCCGGGCCACGATGCGGACGAGTCGCAGGAAGCGCTCGCTCTCCACGGGGTTGAGCCGCCCGTGCTTGCGGCGCAAGAGGCTCCGGGCGCTCAGCCCGAGCGCGCGCTCGAGGTCGGCCAGGGACAGACCCAGCGACTTGGACGCCTTCTGGAACGCGTGGAACGGCACGCCCTCGCGGACGAGCGGGATGAAGTCGCTCTCGCGGCGCGGCTCTGCCCCGAGCGCCCGCTTGCCCCCCAGGATTTCGACGACCACCTCCATCTCCGACATGACGTCCTTTCTCGCCACCTGTCGTAGTCTAACCCGCCAAGTGCCGGAGCGCCAGCCACGCCGAGGTCCGGCCCGCCCCGGCTTCCCGGGTACCCGGCATGAGCCCCATCCGTACCTCGCCGACGACTTGAGCTTTGTGTTAGGCGTGGCACACCATGCCGCAAGGCGAGACCCCTGCTCCTCTTCCCCGGCGAGCGCCTGGTGGCGTGCCGCAACGCGGAGCTCGGCAAGCTTCGCGCCCACAAGCGACAGGCGCTCCTCGAGGCGCCGGCGAAGGAGCTCGAGAAGGTCCGCGC
>DASWDS010000390.1:0-11803 GCA_036395165.1 Anaeromyxobacteraceae bacterium
ACGCTCGCCGTCGAGGCCGCGCAGTGGTGGGCGCGCGGCGCGCTCCCCTCCGAGCTGCCGATCGCAGCCGCCCACGCGGGCTTCGTCGTGCTTTTCGCGCTGCTCTACCACGGCGTGCTGGGCGCTCGCATCGCGGCGGGGCGGCGGGCCGAGGACGCGGCCGTCGAGCGCCGCCGGCGCGAGCTCGACGAGCGCGCGCGGCAGCTGCGGCTCCTGGCGGCCGCGGACGGCGCCGACGCCGAGGGCGACCGCGCCGAGCGCGCGGCCCGCCTCGCCGAGGCCGCGGTGCTCGAGACGGACTCGGCCGCGCGCGGGCTCCTCGAGGTGGCGGAGGCCGCCCTGCGCGCGCACACGGCCGCGGTGTGGCTCCTCAGCGACGACGACGCGGAGCTGCGCCTGTGGGACTGCCGCTCGCGCAGCGATCGCGTCGCGCGGCGGCTCCACGCCGGCGAGGGCCCCCTGGGCGGCGTCGTGAAGCGGCGCGCCCCGGTCCGGCTCCACGGCGACATCCGGGCGGCGAACCACTACGAGGACGGCGCGCGGCCGCGCGCGCTGCTGGCGGTGCCGCTCCTCGCCCGCGTCGGCGGTCATCTGCGCGGGGTCGTGCTCGTCGACCGCATGGACCCCGCGCCCTTCGGGGACGAGGACGAGCGGCTGCTGTGCACCGTCGCCGCCGAGCTGGCGCGGGCCGCCCAGGCGGAGCGACTCATCCGCGACGGGCGCGCGAGCCGAGAGGAGAAGACGCGCTTCTACGACGCCATCGAGCGGCTCAACCGCCTCACGAAGCCGCGGGACGTCTTCGACACCGTCATCGCGGTGGCGGCGGAGATGGCGTCGGTGGACTTCGGCGCGGTGACCCTCTTCGACGAGGCGGCCGGGCGCCACCGCGTGGCGCGGGCCGTCCTGCGCGGCCCCGGCGCCGCGACGTCGGAGGTCGAGGGCAGGGAGTTCCCGGACAACGGCGGGCTCGTCGCCTGCGCGGTCCGGCTCGCCTCGTCCCTGCCCGGCAAGGAGCTGAAGGTCGCCGACGCGACCGTGTTCGACGACGCGACCCGCCTCAAGGGGTTCGCGTGCCTCAAGGTGCTGCCGCTCAAGGTGCGCGAGCGCGTGCTCGGGACGCTCGTCCTCGGGTCGAGGACGCCGGGCGCCTACCAGGGCGACGCGGTCCGCCAGCTCGAGATCGTGGCGCTGCAGGCCGCGGACGCGATCGAGCGCGCGCGGCTCTTCGAGGAGACGGAGCGGCTCGCCACGACCGACGGGCTCACCGGGCTCGTGAACCACCGCACCTTCCAGACGCGCCTCGACGAGCACCTCGCGGCGGGGCAGCGGTACGGCAAGAAGGTCTCCCTGCTGCTCACCGACATCGACCACTTCAAGTCGGTGAACGACACGTACGGCCACCCTGCCGGCGATCTCGTCCTGAAGGGCGTGGCGCGAATCCTCCAGAAGGAGGCGCGCACGACCGACGTCGCGGCGCGCTACGGCGGGGAGGAGTTCGCGCTGGTGATGCCCGAGACGGACCAGGCGGGCGCCTTGAAGACGGCGGAGCGCATCCGCCAGAAGGTGGCCGGCGCGGTGTTCCGGACCGAGCAGGGTGACCTGCGCGTGACGATCTCGGTCGGCGTGGCGACGTTCCCCGAGGACGCGAAGAAGAAGGCCGACCTGGTGGAGCTCGCCGACGGCGGCCTGTACCACGCGAAGCGGCACGGCCGGAACCAGTCGGTGGCGCTCTCCGCCCTGCGGGCGGGCAGGCGTGTCCCCACGGCGTGACCCGGCCCTGCGCGCGCCGGCCCTGCCCGGTTGACGGACGCATGCGATAGGGTGATCCCCACCCGCGCCCCCTGTTAAGATCGCGGGTGGCAGGTCACCCTCGCCCGGAGCCGAGCGACTTGAAGAAGAACTTCATCCTCGACACGAACGTCCTCCTGCACGACCCCCGCTCGATCTTCACCTTCGGCGACAACAACGTCGTGATCCCGATCTACGTCATCGAGGAGATCGACAACTTCAAGCGCGACGGCTCGTCGCTGGGGCGGAACGCGCGACAGGTCAGCCGGTACCTCGACGAGTTCCGCGGGATCGGCAAGCTGCGCGAGGGCGTGTCGCTCGGGCCGGAGAAGGGGACGATCCGCGTCGTCATCAGCGAGCGGAAGCTGCCGCCGGAGATGGGCGACGGCCACTCGACCGACAACCACATCCTGGCCACGGCGCTCGACGTCAAGGATCGCGAGAAGGCGCTCCCGGCCGTCTTCGTGACCAAGGACACGAACCTGCGCATCCGCGCCGACGCGCTGGGGCTGCACGCCGAGGACTACGACATCGAGGAGGTGAACCTCGACTCGCTCTGGAGCGGCGTGGCCGAGGTGGACGTCGATTCGCAGGCGGTGAACGACTTCTACACGAACCAGGCGGTCGCCGTGGAGGAGAGCGGCGAGCCGCCGCCGCCGAACGAGTTCGTGGTCCTGCGCGACCGTACGAACGTGCAACACAGCGCGGTCGGCAAGTACAGCGCGGCGAAGCAGGCGTACGTCCCGCTCATCAAGATCCCGAAGGAGGGGGTGTGGGGCATCCGGCCCCGCAACAAGGAGCAGTCCTTCGCGATGGACCTCCTCCTCAACGACGAGGTCCGGCTCGTCACGATCGTCGGCAAGGCGGGCACCGGCAAGACGCTGCTCGCCATCGCCGCCGGGCTGCAGAAGACGATGGAGGAGAGCGTCTACCAGAAGCTGCTCGTGTCGCGACCGATCTTCCCCCTGGGGCGCGACATCGGCTACCTGCCGGGCGACGTCGAGGAGAAGCTCAACCCCTGGATGCAGCCCATCTTCGACAACGTCGAGTACCTCATGAACCTGTCCCGCTCCGAGAAGAAGCAGGGGCGCGGGTACCACGAGCTGATGGACCTCGGGATCATGGAGATCGAGCCGCTCACGTACATCCGCGGCCGGTCGATCCCGAACCAGTACATCATCGTGGACGAGGCGCAGAACCTGACGCCGCACGAGGTGAAGACCATCATCACCCGCGTCGGCGACGGGACGAAGATCGTGCTGACCGGGGACCCCTACCAGATCGACAATCCCTACGTGGACGCCACCAACAACGGCCTCATCCACGTCGCGAACCGGTTCAAGAACGAGCGGCTCGCCGGCCACATCACGATGTCGAAGGGCGAGCGATCTCCGCTCGCCGAGCTGGCGGCGAACCTCCTGTAGGGCGGGCGATCGCACGCGACCTGCCGCCGGCGCTCGGCGGCTGGCCGCACCCGGATTAGGTTCAGGACATGCGCGAGCCGACCGCGACGGGAGCGAGCGAGGTCAAGCTCGATTACCCGCTCGAGTACACCTTCAAGATCATGGGGCTCGCGGGGGACGACTTCGCCGAGCACGCTCGCCGCCTCGTCGAGCGCATCGTGGGCTCCGCCCCGGCGGAGCGCGTCTCCGTCCGCCAGAGCGCCCAGGGAAAGTACCACTCGGTCTCGGTCGTGGTGACGCTCGAGAACGAGGTCCAGCGCCGCGCCGTATACCAGTCGCTCCACGATGACGAGCGCGTCGTGTACTACCTCTGACCGCTCCGCCGCGCCTTCATCCAGCCTTCATTCAATGGAGCAGCCGCGGCCGCCGCGTGCGCGCGCTGAAGTCGATCATCTCGACGCTCGCGGCGCCCATCCCGAAGGTGACCTGCTCGCGCCACCCCTCGGCGTCGCCGCCGATCTGGAGCGGCATGGGGCGCTCGAACTGCACGGTGACCCGCTCAGCGTGGAAGTCGAGCAGGCCCGGGTGCTGGAACTCGCCCGCCCATATGCGCGGCAGGTTCCAGAGCAGCGTCGGGACCGAGAGCTGGGTCGCGACCCTGAGCTGGAGCATCCCGGGGCGTGACTCGGCGAACGGGAAGGCCTTGAGCCCGAAGCCGTAGAAGGGGACCGTGCTCGCGGCCGCCATCATGCACGGCCCGGCGTAGAGCAGCTCGCCGTGGCCGATGGTGGGGCCGACCTGCCGGCCGCGGCCGTCCAGCCGGTATGCCGGGCGGCCCACGTTCACGATCTCGCAGTAGCCCGGACGCCGTTCGAGGAGGTGGCGCGGCGCCGAGCGCATCGCCACCGAGAGCGCGTAGCCGGGGACGCCGCTGCCGAAGCGGCTCAGCGCCGTGGCGGCGAGGCGGCCCTTCAACCAGCAGTAGTCGTTCAGGACCGCCGCGTCGATCCCGACTCCGGCGAACGGCGTGCGGCGCCCCTCGCACGAGAGGAGGGCGAGGCGGCGCACGTGGTTCGCCTCGCCGCTCGCGAAGGCGGCGAGGTCCTGCATGTGCCCGTCCTGGCGCGCCCCGACGACCTCGGCGACCGCGTTCCCCGTCCCGAGCGCGAGGACGCCGAAGCGCGGGACCGGCGCGGCGCGGTGCTCCGCGCGGTCGAGGATGTGGTTCACCCACCCGACGAAGGTGCCGTCGCCGCCGCCCGTGAACACCGTCTCGTACCGGCGCGCCACGACGGTGTCGGCGATGCCGTGCGCCTCGGCGGCGCGGCGCGAGAAGAACAGGTCCTCTGGAGGGACCACGCGCTCGAGCGCACGGCGCACGCCAGCGTTGACATGCTTCGCGTTCGCGTTGAGGAGGACCGCGAAGCCCGAAGGGCGGGTCGGGTCGATCCTGCTGCGCGTGGCGGAGTGCGTCATCATCCAGCGTCCTCCCGTCCCGGGTCGGTGTATGACAGCGTCGCCCTGGCTGGAGAGCAAGCGAGGTGCCACGTCGCGTCAACGTGGTAACTATCGGCAATTCTGATTGATTGGGGACAAGTCCTTGCGTCACGATAGGGGGTCGTGGTGCGTCGTGAAGGTGGCGACTGCATAGGCCGCTACGCGCCCCAACCGAGACGCCGAGCCGCGGAAGCGCGTTTGACACGCCTCTTCGCGGACTTAGGTTCCGCGCATCAGGAGGATTTCCAACATGGCGAAGATCATCGGCATCGACCTGGGCACCACGAACTCCGTGGTGGCCGTGATGGAGGGCAAGGAGCCCGTCGTCATCACGAACGAGGAGGGCTCTCGCCTCACCCCGTCGGTCGTCGCCTACACGAAGGACAGCGAGCGGCTCGTCGGGCAGGTGGCCAAGCGGCAGGCGATCACCAACCCCGAGAAGACCGTCTATTCCATCAAGCGCTTCATGGGCCGCCGCTACTCGGAGGTGACGGAGGAGACGAAGCGCGTCCCGTACAAGGTCGTCGAGGGACCGAACGGCGACGCCCGCATCGAGATCGACGGCAAGCAGTACTCGCCGCCCGAGATCAGCGCGCAGGTCCTGCTCAAGCTGAAGCGCGCCGCCGAGAACTACCTCGGCGAGAAGGTGACGGACGCCGTCATCACGGTGCCCGCCTACTTCAACGACGCCCAGCGCCAGGCCACCAAGGACGCCGGCGAGATCGCCGGCCTGAACGTGCGGCGCATCGTGAACGAGCCGACCGCGGCCGCGCTCGCCTACGGCCTCGACAAGAAGAAGAACGAGAAGATCGCGGTCTACGACTTCGGCGGCGGCACCTTCGACATCTCGATCCTGGAGGTGGGCGAGAACGTCGTGGAGGTGCTCGCGACGAACGGCGACACCCACCTCGGCGGCGACAACATCGACCAGATCGTCATGGACTGGCTCATCGCCGAGTTCAAGAAGGACACCGGCATCGACGTCTCGAAGGACAAGATGGTGCTCCAGCGGCTGAAGGAGGCCGCGGAGAAGGCCAAGATCGAGCTGTCGTCGATGATGGAGACGGAGATCAACCTCCCGTTCCTCACCGCCGACCAGACCGGCCCGAAGCACCTCGCCATCAAGCTCAGCCGCGCCAAGCTCGAGCAGATGGTGGAGCCGCTCGTCGAGCGGTCGCTCGCGCCGACGAAGAAGTGCCTCGCGGACGCCAAGCTCGAGCCGTCGCAGATCGACGAGGTGGTGCTCGTCGGCGGGCAGACGCGCATGCCGGCCATCATCGCGTCGGTGAAGAAGTTCTTCGGCAAGGACCCGAACCGCACCGTCAACCCCGACGAGGTGGTGGCGGTCGGCGCGGCGGTCCAGGCGGGCGTGCTCTCGGGCGAGGTGAAGGACATCCTCCTCCTCGACGTGACCCCGCTCTCGCTCGGCGTCGAGACGCTCGGCGGCGTGATGACGAAGCTCATCGAGCGAAACACGACCATCCCGTGCAAGCGGTCGGAGACCTTCTCCACGGCGTCCGACAGCCAGACCTCGGTCGAGATCCACGTCCTCCAGGGCGAGCGCGAGATGGCGCGGGACAACCGCACGCTGGGGCGCTTCCACCTGGAGGGGATCCCGCCCGCGCCGCGCGGCCTGCCGCAGATCGAGGTGACGTTCGACATCGACGCGAACGGCATCCTCAACGTCTCGGCCAGGGACAAGGGCACGGGCAAGGAGACGAAGATCACCATCACGCACTCCTCGGGCCTCGCCAAGGACGAGGTCGAGAAGATGGTGGCCGACGCGCGCGATCACGAGGCGGACGACAAGAAGCGCCGCGAGGAGGTCGAGCAGAAGAACCGCGCCGAGAACCTCGCCTACCAGATGGAGAAGCTCGTCAAGGACAACCGGGAGAAGCTCTCCGCGGCCACGGTCAGCGAGATCGAGGAGGCGGTGAAGAAGGTCCACGAGGTCCGCGAGAAGGGGAGCGCCGACGAGATCAAGGCCGCGGTGGAGCACCTCGAGAAGGCGAGCCACAAGGCGGCCGAGGAGCTCTACAAGACCGCGGGCGGCGCCGCCGCGGGCGAAGCTCACGGCGGGCCGCAGCAGCAGCCGCCTCCGGGCGGCGAGGCCGGCGGCAAGAAGGAGGACGTCGTCGACGCCGAGTACAAGCAGGTCTGACTCACGTTTCGCCCTTTTCGACCGCCGCGGTGGGGGGTCTGGGGGGACTGCGCTCGCTCCCCCCAGCTGAGGTCGAGCTACGCGAAAGCGCAGCTCGACCGGAAATCGCTCTGACTCGCCGAGAACTGCGTTTGCGAGCACGAGAAACGGCGAAAGGCGAGTCTGAGCCACGGCCTCTGTGCCACAGGCGGTGTAGCAACGCACGGCCACCCCGAAACTGGGGTGGCCGTGGCGGTTTGTCGCGCGACCATCTCCCGCTGCGCCATCACGCGCAGTGCTGAGCGATACCGCGCAGGCCCGACCGAGCACCATGCAGCAACGTCGCGCGGTTAGGTGACGGCGCGCGGGCACGGGTATTGCTCGGAGTGCTGGCTCACCGCGCGAAACACACGCAGGAGGCCGGGCGCCACGGGTGCCCGGATCGCGACGCGTGTGCTCGCGCTTCACCGAGGGGGTTCACCTGTGAAGAGAGCCATTCCAGCGCTGATCACCAGCGCCCTGTTCGTCGCCCTGCTGTCGTGGGCGCCCCGCGCGGCCGCGCACCCGGCGTACTACGACTCGAACTGCTCGTCGTGCCACGGGACGACGCAGACCTGCGCCGGCTGTCACGCGCACGGAACGCACGCGGACAGCTCGAAGAGCACCATCAACCTGACGGGCACGACCGACAACGTCTCGTACGTCGAGGGCACCAGCGTCTCCGTCACCATCGCGGGCGGTTATCGCAGCGGCTGGGTGCGCGCGATCCTGTATGACGACAAGGGCGTCGAGCTCGCGCGCAGCACCGGGCCGAGCGGGACGGGTGGAGGCGCGTCGCTGCCGGTGACGCTCATCGGGCAGGCGCCCCCATACGACGCGGCGGGCGGCACGATCGGGAACAGCCATCGCTGGAAGGTGGCCTGGTACGGCAATGCCTACGACATCAGCGGCGCCGCGTTCACGACCTCGACCAGCACGTGGACCGCCGACACGGCCAACACGAGGAACACGAACCACGGGTGGCAGAGCGTCTCCACGAACGCGTTCAGCGTGGCGCCGGGGACCGTCTCCGCGCCCAAGATCGTCCTCAACCCGACGGCGCTCTCCTTCGGGACGGTCAACGTCGGCGCGACGGGGACGCAGAGCTCGACGATCTCGAACAGCGGAAACGCGAACCTCTCCATCACCTCGATCGCGCTCTGCGCCGGGACGAGCGCCGAGTACGCCTTCTCGCCGACGGTCTTCCCCGTCACGGTCGCCCCCGGCGGCACGACGACGCTCACCGTCAACTACACGCCGGTCGACGCGACCACCGACAGCGGGTGCGTCGCGGTGACCAGCAACGACGCCACGAGCCCCACCGTCAACGTATCCGTCACCGGCACCGGCGTGCAGCCCAGCAGCGGCGTCCTCGACATCGACATCGTGAAGCTCACCGTGCCGCGCAAGGTCACGCTCTCGCGGCTCAAGGCGCCCATCGCGCCGTCGGCCACCATCGTGAACGCCGGGACGATCGACCAGGCCGCTCCCGCGACGCTCGTCGGGGTCCAGAACGGCGTGACGGTCTACAGCCAGACCGTCAACGTCTACGCGGCTCCGGGCACCCAGGCGACGTTCTCGTTCCCGGGGTTCATGCCGACCGTCACCGGGACGATCTCCTGGACGCTCGACATCGCCGACCAGGACCCGGACGTCGATCACGCGACCGGCACGACCACCGTGCAGTAGCGCGGCGGCCGTGGGCGCCCCGAGGGGCGACGATGGTCACATGAGACGCTGGATGGGGGGCGCGAGGCTCGCTTTTCGCGCCCCCCACCCTTACCATCCGCGCGTGCACGTCACCGTGCTCAGCCGGTCGGCAGCCATCTACACGACCCACCGCCTCGTCGAGGCGGCGCGGGCGCGCGGCCACCGGGCGCGAGTCCTCGATCCGGTGCAGGTCGAGATGGGGCTCGGCGGGACGCGGCCGGCGCTCTTCTACCGCCGGGGACGTTTTCCGCGCACCGACATCGTCATCCCGCGCATCGCGCTCTCGATCAACCAGTACGGGCTCGCGGTGGTGAACCACCTGCAGCTCCTCGGCATGCCGCTCCTGAACGGGACGCAGGGCATCTCCGCGTCGCGCAACAAGATGCGCTGTCTCCAGCTCCTGGCCGGCAACGGCATCGGCGTGCCGCTCACGGTGATGGCGAACGACGCCTCGGGCTTGAAGGACATGGTGAAGCACGTGGGCGGGCTGCCCGTGCTCGTGAAGCTCCTGTCGCAGAGCGAGCGGACGGGGCTCATGATCTGCGAGACGCTCCAGTCGCTCGAGGCCGCGCTCGAGGCGATCCTCGGGCTCGGCCAGAACATCGTCGTGCAGCAGTACGTGAAGGCGGCGCGCGGCCGGGACCTGCGCGCGTTCGTCGTGGGCGGGCGGGTCGTCGCGGCGCTGCGCCGGCGGCCGCGCGTCGGGCGCTTTGCGCGGACGCTCGCGCACGGCGCGAAGTTCGAGGCGTGCGCGCTCCCGGACGAGCACGCGCGCGTCGCGGTGGAGACGGCGCGCGTGGTCGGCCTCGAGGTGTGCGCCATCGACATGCTGGACGTGAAGGGCGGCCCGCTCGTCTTCGAGGTGAACAGCTCGCCCGGCATCCGCGAGGCGGAGGAGGCCTGCGGCGTGGACGTGGCGGCCGCCGTCATCGCGCGCGCCGAGCAGCTCGCCCTCGCGACCCGCTCTGCGCGGCGAGCCAGCGCAGGGGCAGCCGGATGAGGCTGCCCCGGGGGGCCTGAATCGTTTGGCCGCTCGCACCGTCCTCTGCTATGGGACTCGCGAAGTGCTGCTCCGCAGAGATCGTGCGCGCATGGATTTCGCGCTTGCTCCGCAGCACTTCGCGGGGAAGGCTCCGTGCCTTGCAATGAGAAGCGCAAGGCACGGGCCCTCCCCGCGGGCCCTACGGGGGGAGGCGGAGCGCCGCCTCCCCCGAACCCCCACCCGCGTGGCGCGCACGTGGGGAGGCACCAAGTTCCCGAAGCGCGCCACGACGGAGACCACCATGTTGCGCGCCCTCGTCCTCGCCGCCGCCGCCGCCGCGCTCACCGTGCCCGCCCTGGCCGCCGATCCCGGCGCCGAGGCGGCGAGCGCCTACACGCTCGACACCTCGGCGTCCACCGCGAGCGTGAAGGTGGGCGACCCGGGCAAGCTCGTCCTCGTCATCAAGCCGAGGGCGCCCACCTGGCACGTCCACCCTCAGGCGCCGCTCAAGATCCGCTTCGAGGCCCCCGCTGCGCTGAAGCTCGAGAAGCCCGACCTCGGCCGCAAGGACGTCGTGGACCCCAAGGCCGCCGAGCCGCGCTTCGAGACCGCGTTCGTGGCGGCGTCGGCGGGACCGCAGCAGGCCAGGGCGGTCGTCGACTTCTTCATCTGCAGCGATGCCGCCTGCGTCAAGCAGGCGCGGACCGTCGCCATCCCGGTCGACGTGAAGTGAGGACGCTTTACGGGGTGAACCCCGTCCGCGAGCTGTTGCGCGCCGGTGGGGAGGGGCTCTCCGAGCTGTGGCTCGCCGAGGGGGGCGACCGGGCCCGCGCCTTCGCAGACCTGGCGCGGCTCGCCCGCGAGCGCGGCGCGAAGGTGCGCGAGGCGCCACGCGCGAAGCTCGACCGGCTCGCGGGCACCGACCGGCACCAGGGCGTCGTCGCGGTGGTCGCCGACTACCAGTACCGGGAGCTGGAGGACCTGCTCGACGCGGCGCGCCGCGCGGGGGAGCCGCCCCTCCTCGTCGTCCTCGACGGGATCGAGGACCCGCAGAACCTCGGCGCGATCATCCGCTCGGCGCATGCGCTCGGGGCGCACGGCGTCGTCATCCCGAAGGACCGGGCAGCGGGGATCACCTCCGCGGCTGCGAAGGCGTCGGCGGGCGCGGTCGAGCACTGCCCGGTCGCGCGCGTCACGAACCTGGCGCAGGCCGTCGATGCGCTCAAGCAGGCGGGGGTCTGGACGGTCGCCACGGACGCCGATGCGCCGGAGGACCTGTCCCAGGTGGACCTCCGGGTCGCAACGGCGCTCGTCATCGGCTCGGAAGGGTCCGGCGTCAGGCCCCTCGTGCAGCGGACGTGCGACCGCGTCGCGCGGATCGCGATGAGGGGAAAGGTGGGCAGCCTCAACGCCTCGGCCTCTGCGGCGATCGCGCTCTACGAGGCGGCGCGACAGCGCGGCGCGGGGCCGGTCCGGGACCCGCCGAGCGCCTGACGTCGGGCGCTCCGGCACGCCCGAAATCCAAGGATCTCGCGCTTGACAAGGCGACGGGAGGGGGCTACAAAGCGCCGCTCTACTTAGGTCGTAGGGCGGCAGGGATCTGTTTTTGACATGTAGGCGACCGCTCCGGTCAGGGTCGGGATCGGGCTGGCGTAGCTCAGCAGGTAGAGCAGCTGCCTTGTAAGCAGCAGGTCGCGGGTTCGAGTCCCACCGCCAGCTCCACTTCACGGAGGGCGGAAGGGCAGGGCGAGAGACGGAAGGAGTCGGAGGGGTTCCCGAGCGGCCAAAGGGAGCAGACTGTAAATCTGCCGGCTTACGCCTTCGGTGGTTCGAATCCACCCCCCTCCACCAAGCAGGTTTCACGATGTCAAACGGAACGCGGGAATAGCTCAGTTGGTAGAGCGTCAGCCTTCCAAGCTGAATGTCGCGGGTTCGAATCCCGTTTCCCGCTCCAGTGGGAAGCACGTCGCACGGAGGAATAGGCCCTCTTAGCTCAGTTGGCAGAGCGCGTCCTTGGTAAGGACGAGGTCTCCAGTTCAATCCTGGAAGAGGGCTCCAGCTTCGCAGGGCGCAGCGCGGTTCAGGACATCGGGAGCGCACACACATGGGCAAGGAAAAGTTCGAGCGCAACAAGCCGCACGTGAACGTCGGGACGATCGGTCACGTCGACCACGGGAAGACCACGCTCACGGCGGCCATCACGAAGGTGCTGGCGGCGAAGGGCATGGCGAGCTTCATGGCGTA
>DASWDS010000391.1:0-15393 GCA_036395165.1 Anaeromyxobacteraceae bacterium
CCTGGAGCGTCTTCATCGAGCCGCCGCTCGCGATCGCGATCCCGCCCGAGCTGGAGCGCGCCGCGGTGGCGGCGGCGCGGGCGGGCGACCTGCCGGGCGCGCTCCGCGCGCTGGCGGGGCCGGTGCGCGACGCGATCGAGCGTGCGGCGCGCGCGGGTGGAGACGAGCCGGGGGACATCTACAACAGCGGCGCCGCGCTCTCGGACGAGGCGCTCGAGAGCTTCCTCGCCGCCGTGAAGAGCGCGCGGAAGGTCCGCCGCGTCGCGCTCGACCCCGCCGAGGTCCCGGCCGAGCTGCGCGCGCGCTGGTTCTTCGGGACGGCGCGCCTCGAGCTCGTCGCGACCTTCCTCCCCGACGGGCGCCCCGCCGAGCTCTTCCGGCGCGCGGGCCGGGCGAGCTTCAAGGGGCTGGGGAGCGTCGTCGTGTGGGAGCTCGCGGCGCACCTGGGCGGGCCGGCGGCGCTCCACCGTCAGCTCGGGCCGGCGTGGCTCGAGGCGGGCACGGCGCGATAGGACCGTCCCCCCTGGCGGCAGGGGGGACGGCGGACCGTCACTTCCCGGCGCGCGCCAGCGCGAGCTGCCGATCGACCGCGGGGCGCAGCGCGCCCGAGCCCACGACACGCTCGCCGTTCACGACGAAGGTCGGCGTGCCGTTCACGCCGACGCGCTGCGCGAGCTGGGCGTCCTCCTCGACGCGCGCCCGGAGCTTCGGGCTCGCGAGATCGCGGCGGAAGCGCGCCACGTCGAGGCCGAGCTCGCGCGCGTACTGCTCGTACGTCGCCTCCGAGAGCGCCGCCTGGTTCGCGAAGAGCTTGTCGTGCATGGCCCAGAACTTCGCGGGGCCGCCCTGCTCGCGCGCCGCCTCGGCCGCGAGCGCGGCCGGCATCGCGTTCGGGTGGAAGGGGAGCGGGAAGTGCTTCCAGACGATGAGGACGTCGTTCGGGTAGACGCTCTCGATCTCCTTCACCGCCGGCGTGGCGCGCGCGCAGTACGGGCACTGGAAGTCGGAGAAGAGGACCATCGTCACCGGGGCCATCGCCTTGCCCTTCACCGGATCGTCCTGCCGGACCGGGATGGCGGAGCGCCCGCCGGGGATGGCGGCCGGAGCGGGGGCCGCCGCGGCGGCGGCGCCGGCGGCGGGCGTCGCCCGGTACTTCTTCACGTTGTCCTCGCAGACGGCGTCGTACAGCGCCGCCCCGGCCTTCCCCTCGCGCGCCAGCGCGTCGGACTTGCGGACCTCGTCGTCGAGGATGGGCTTGATGCTGTCGAACGGGTACGCGCCCTCGATCCGGCGGCAGTTCACGTACAGCGTGGGGGTGGCGCTCGCGCCGACGGAGGCGGCGAGCTTCTGGTCCTCGTCGATGCGCGCTGCGCCCGAGTGCGAGGCGAGCGACTGCTTGAAGCGCTCGACGTCGAGGCCGAGGTCGCGCGCCGCCGACTCGTAGAGCTCGGGCGACAGCGCCCGCTGGCTCGCGAACAGCTTGTCGTGCATCTCCCAGAACTTCCCCTGCTCGCGCGCCGCCTCGGCCGCCTCGGCGGCGGGGCGCGCCTGCGGGTGCATGGTCGCGGGCAGCGGCTGGTGCTTCCAGACGATGCGCACCGCGCCCGGGTACGCCTGCTCGACCTGGCGGACGATGGGCTCGACGCGGGCGCAGTAGGGGCACTGGAAGTCGCTGAAGAGGACGATCGTCACCTTCGCGCCCTCCGGGCCGCGGGCCGGGTCGTCGGAGCGGAGCGGCACCTTGGCGGCCGTGGTGACGGGCGTGGGCGGCGCGGATGGGCGCGCGGCCGCGCCGGCGGGCGCCGGGCGCGTGGGGGAGGCGGGCCGCGCCGATCCGGCGCCTCCCATCATGCGATCCGCCGAGACGCCGAGCACGATCCCGACGACGAGCGCGACCAACCAGCTCACCTGCTTCATGAGGATTCCTTCTCTCCGTGAGGGCCGTTCCTGGCCCCGTGGTATCAAAACCGGGGCGCGGCCTCAACGAGCCGCGCCTCTCCGCGACCGAGAACGCCCCCCGGCGCGACCTATTCCCCCGAGCTCAGACTCGCTTTTCGCCGTTGTTCGTGCTCGCCGAGCGCTTCAGAGGCGAGTGTGATGTGGCGCTGCCCAGTTGGAGTGAGCCCGAGCCCGAGCCCGAGCCCGAAAGAAGCCGGGCGCGGGCACGGGCGCGGGCTCGTTCACGGGACCAGCGCAACCGAGCACGGCCCCGAGCGACCTCCCACCCGGTAAACAGAAAAGGAGCGAAACACGAGTCACAGCCTGAAAGAGACGCCGGCGCGGACGAGCACCCCGAGCCCGACGCCCCCTGCGAGCGGGAACCCCAGGTCCGCCTCGGCGAAGCCGCCCAGCACGTCGGTGAGCCTCACCTCCGCGCCGCCGCCGACGAGGAGCCAGCGCCAGGAGCCGGTGCCGCGAACAGTGGACCAGTCGAGGGCAGCGCGCCCGTAGAAGGGCAGGTCGGGGAAGGCGTAGTGCAGCCCCGGGCGGATCGCGACGTGCACGTCGGGCGCGAGGCCGAGGACGAGCGCGAGCTCCGGCCGGAAGCCGAGCGGCAGCTCGTACCCGGCGCCCACCTCGGCCTCGAACAGGCCGCGCGGCGTGTAGTCGGAGCCCCCGCCGAGGGAGCCGCCGCCGCCGAGGTCGGCCGTGACGACGAGCCCGAGCGGAGCGCCGCCCGCGGAGGGCGTCTCCGGTGCCTGGGCGAGAGCGGCGCACGGCAGGGCGAGCGCGAGGACGGCGAGCAGGGACGCGAGAGGCCGGTTCACGGGCGGGGAGCCTAGCGCCCGCACCCCGGGGCGGCAAGGACAGCGATGGGAGCCGGGCGCCGATTGCGCCGGCCGCGAGCGATCGGTTAAACGGGCACCCGATGAACGCGACGCCGCTGCCCGCGCCCGACCGGACCCTCGACACGTCCGGCACGTTCTGCCCATTCCCGATCGTGGAGACGGCGCGGGCGGTGCGCGCCCTCGCGGACGGTGCGGTGCTCCTCGTCATCGCCACCGACCCGGGCATCGCCACCGACATGCCCATGTGGTGCAAGGCGACGCGCCACGAGCACCTCGCCACCTTCCGCGACGGGGCGGCCTGGAAGAGCTACGTCCGGAAGCGAGGCCGCTGACCATGGCACGCACGGTGAAGGCGATCGCGCTCATCTCGGGCGGCCTCGACTCGACGCTCGCGCTCGCGCTCGTGAAGCGGCAGGGCATCGAGGTGAAGGCCGTGAACTTCTACACGGGCTTCTGCATCACCGAGACGCAGCGCCGCAAGGGCGGCCGCGCCGACGGGAGCGTGCCGCGCAACGAGGCGCTGCGGGCGGCCGCCGACCTCGAGGTGGACGTCGAGTACGTCGACATCTCGGGGTCGGGCTACCTCGACATGCTCGTCCACCCCAGGTACGGGTACGGCAAGAACGCGAACCCCTGCGTCGACTGCCGCGTCTTCATGATGCGCCGCGCGAAGGAGATCATGGAGCGCGACGGCGCCGACTTCGTCTTCACCGGCGAGGTGCTCGGCCAGCGCCCGAAGAGCCAGCGCCGTGACACGCTTCGGATCATCGAGCGCGACAGCGGCCTCGACGGGCGCCTGCTGCGCCCGCTCTCGGCGAAGCTCCTCCCGCCCACCATCCCGGAGCAGGAGGGGCTCGTGGACCGGGCGCGGCTCGAGGACATCAGCGGCCGCTCGCGCCAGCGACAGATGCAGCTCGCGCGCGAGATGGGCGTCGTCGACTGGCCGCAGCCGGCCGGCGGCTGCTGCTATCTCACCGACGAGAGCTTCGCGCGGAAGTTCTTCGACGTGCTCGACTCGCGCGAGGCGGCCGGAGGGGAGCGGCGCATCGAGCAGGAGGACGTGGTGCTGCTCTCGACCGGCCGTCACTTCCGCCTCTCCCCGCGGGCGAAGCTCGTCGTCGGCCGCACCGAGGTGGAGAACGCGCTGCTCGAGCACCACGTCGCGGGCCGGGCCCGCCTCGAGGCGAAGGACCTCCTCGGCCCGATCGCGCTCGTCGAGGGCGAGCCCACCTGGGAGGAGCGCCAGCTCGCGGCTCGGATCGTCGCGCGCTACGGCAAGGGCAAGGACCTCACCGAGGTCGCCGTGGAGTGGCGCGAGGACGACCTCGTCGAGACGTACGCGGTGGCGCCGGAGCAGGACGAGGCGCGCATCGAGTCCATGAGAATCTGACCCCTCCGGGCCCTCGCCCGGCGCCCGTCAGCCCCCGCTGCGGGCCTTCCGGTGCGCCGGAGAGCCCCCAACGTGAAATAGGGGCTCGATCGGGGGGCGTGGGTGGATCGTCGAACCGGGCTTTGCATCGCCTACCTCAACTACGGCGACCAGAGCGGCGTCACCGCTCACGTCACCGCCGCGCTCGAGGCGCTCGGGCACCGCGTCGTCCCCGTGTTCGGCCGCGGACCGCTCGAGGTCCGCGACCTCGTCACGCGGCGCCCACGCGTCACGCCCCTCGTCATCGCGGCGCTCGCGGCCGCCGCCGCCCGCTTCGGCTCGCAGGCGCTCGCCTACCGGTGGAACACGCCCTTCGCCTTCGACGTCCACTCCCGGTGGGCGGGCGAGCTGCTCGACGGCCTCCCCGTCGTACCCGACATCGTGCTCCAGAACGGCGCGCTCTTCGCGCCCGGGCGGGCGCCGCGGCAGCGCTACGTGATCCTCCTCGACCACACGCGCGCGCTCGCGGAGCGGAGCCCACCGTGGCCCGCGGCCGGGGTGCAGGCGCCGCCGCGCTGGGGCGCGGCGTGGCTCCGGCGCGAGGCGGCCACCTACCGCGGCGCCGCCGCGCTCGCGACCTTCTCCGAGCACGCGGCGAGGTCGGTGGTCCGGGACTACGGCGCCGATCCGTCGCGGGTGCACGTGGTCGGCGCCGGAGCCAACGCGCTCCCGCTCGAGGTCGTCCACTCCGACGACGGCGAGACGGTCCTCTTCATCGGGCGCGACTTCGCGCGAAAGGGTGGCCCCGTCCTCCTCGATGCGTTCGCGCGCCTCCGCCGCGTGCGGCCGCGGGCCCGGCTCCTCGTGGCAGGTCCCTCGCGGCCGCTCGGCCTGCCCGAGGGCGCGGTCCAGCTCGGCCCCGTCCCGCTCGAGCGCGTGCCGTCGCTCTTCGCGCAGGCGACCGTGTTCGCGCTGCCCACGCTGCACGAACCCTTCGGGATCGCCTTCCTCGACGCGATGGCCTGCGCCGTCGCGTGCGTCGGCACCCGTGTCGAGGCGGTCCCGGAGATCGTCGAGGACGGTCGCACGGGCACCCTCGTCCCGCCGGGTGACCCGGTGGCGCTCGCGGAGGCGCTGCGGGCGCTCCTCGGGGATCGCGACCGCGCGCGGGCGATGGGCGCGTGGGGGCGAGAGCGGGTCCTGTCACGGTTCACCTGGGCGCGCGTCGCGGCGCGGCTCGGGCCCGTGCTCGCTCGCGCCGCCCGCGCCCCTGCTCCCGCGGCGGAACCGGCGCCGTCTCCGACGTTGGAAGCGCACCCGCGCCACGCCTGACCTGGCCTCCCCGTGACGCAGGCACCTCGGCCCGGTGGGCGCCCCGGCGGCGCTTGCGGGCAGGGGGCCTTTCTGGTGTCCTCCCCGCCATGGACGTGGCCGCCGACCGCCCCAGGGGGCGCGTCATCTGTGCCGTCGCCGGCCTCTCCCTCGCCGCGCTCGCCGGCGTTCGCCTCGCGCTCGTGTTGCCTCGCGTCGCGAACCGCTACGCGTTCGGCTGGGACTCCGCGCGCCGCGCCATGCTCGACCTCGACGCAGCCGAGGCGCTGCGACAGCTCGATCTGCGCTCGTTCTTCTGGTACGTCGGCGGTCCCGAGACCTGGCCCACGCTCCGGCTCGTCCTCGCGGCCCCGCTCCATGTGCTCGCGGGCTCGGGCGGCATCTTCGCCGTCGAGCACGGCCTCTCGATCGCAGCGACCGCGGCCATCGCGGTCGCGCTGGCGCTCGCGGCGCGCGCCGTCGCCTCCTCCGCGATCGACGCGCTCCTCGTCTTCGCGGTCGGTGCCGCGCTCCTGGCCGGAAACCGCGCGCTCCTCGTCTACGCCGCGGACGGCATGCTCGAGCCGCTCTCCGCCCTGCTCACCCTCGCGGCGACGGGCGCCTGGATCGCCGCGCGGCGGAGGGGCACGGCGCGGCCGTGGTCGCTGGCGCTCCTGGGAAACCTCCTCTTCCACGTGAAGTGGCAGCACGGGATCTTCTTCGCGGGGACGGTCCTCGCCTTCGAGGGTATGTCGGCAGGGACCGCGCCGGCGCGGCGCTCGGTGGCAGCCGTGCTGCGCTCGCTCCTCCTGGGGGCGCGCTCGTGGGCCGGCTCGGTCCTGCTGGCGCTGGCGGCGCTGCTCGCCACGATCGCGCTGGCCGTCTCCGCCACGGGCGGGATCGAGGGCACCTACCTGGGAGCTCGGGTCGCGCTGCGGGACGTCCATGGTCCCATCGCGTGGCTGGCGCTCGCGCTCTTCACGTTCGTGCAGCTCGCCCTGTGGCGAGATCGGTCGCGCCTCGCCGGCGAGGTGCCTCAGCGGCTGCGCTTCCTCTGGACATGGCTCGCGACGCCGATGGCGGCGTGGATCCTGGTGCCGTTCACGTGGCGGCTGCGAACGCTGATGGTCACCGCCGGCGGCTACGACAGCGGGGACACGCCGGTCGGGTCGGTGCGCCGCCTCCTCTACTATCCGGGCTCGGCATGGGAGACGTGGGTGGCGCCCGGCGCACGTCCGCTGCTGCTCGTCATGCTGGTCGCGTCGGCGCTGGCGGCCTGGCGGGTGCCGGCCGTGAGGCGTTGGCTCGCTCCCATCGCGACGCTGGCCGCGATGGAGTGGCTCGCGCTCTCGCTCGTCAGCCGTCACAACTACCAGGCGCGCTTCGCGCTCAACCTGGCGCCGCTCCTCGCGCTCGCCGGCGCAGCCTGGATCGTGGCCGTGCCAGCGACCTGGCTGCGCGCCCTCCTCGCGGTGGGGGCCACCATCGCGCTCGCCGCCGCCGCCTCGCCGGGCTGGCGGACGGAAACGCTCGCGGCGACGATGGGGCAGGGCTTCAACCCGGCGGAGCACGGCGACGCGTGCCGGCGGATGGCGGAGGCGGTGGCTCCACGGTCGGTCGTCATCAACGACGCGCCGATGCTCTACCGGCAGGGTTGCGCGCTGTGGGCGATGGTCGTCGGGCGGCGGCAGGGGCACATCGTCGAGTTCGACACCCGCGTCCGGCCCGGGCACGAGGCGGTGTTCCTGCTCTCGGACTGTGCCCGCCCGCTGCCCGTGCCGCCAGGCTTCGTGCCAGACCGTGAGCTTCGCCTGGAACCGCTGTGCGCGCGCAGCTGCTCGCAGACGCCGTCGCGCTGACGAGGCCCTCTCGACGCCGTCGCTCTCGGCGCTCGCGCGCGCTCGCCCCCTGCGCCGGCTGACGTACGTCACGGACACTCGACCGAGCGGGTGGTCTGCTGCATCATCGGGACGCCTACGGGGCCTAGCCGTTCTGCCAGACAACGGTTTCGTTTCGTTCGGCATCCGGCCCGCAGTCCAAGAAGAGGCATCGATGGCGAGCACGAAGCGCATCTACTCCTTCGGCGGCGGAAAGGCCGAGGGAAACAAGGACATGAAGGACCTCCTCGGCGGCAAGGGCGCCGGCGTCGCCGAGATGTCGAACATCGGGCTGCTGGTGCCGCCCGGCTTCACGATCACGACCGAGGTCTGCACCGCCTTCTACAAGAACGGCAAGCGGCTCCCGAAGGACGTGCTGCCCGGGGTCGAGGCCGCGCTGCGGAGGGTGGAGTCGCTCGCCGGCAAGAGCTTCGGGGACCCGGACAACCCGCTGCTCGTCTCGGTCCGCTCCGGCGCGCGCGTCTCCATGCCCGGGATGATGGACACGGTCTTGAACCTCGGGCTCGACGACGCGACCGTCGAAGGGCTCGCCCGGAGGAGCCAGAACGAGCGGTTCGCGTGGGACAGCTACCGGCGCTTCTGCGCCATGTTCGGCGACGTCGTGCTCGGCATGAAGCCGGAGCGCAAGCAGGACCGCGACCCGTTCGAGGTCATCCTCGAGAAGAAGAAGCACGCGGCCGGCGTGAAGCTCGACACCGAGCTGCCGGTGTCCGCGCTGAAGGAGCTCGTCGTCGAGCTCAAGGCCGAGGTGAGGCGCCGGAAGGGTATCGACTTCCCGGACGACCCGATGCAGCAGCTCGTCGCCGCCATCGAGGCGGTGTTCCGGTCGTGGGACAACGATCGCGCCATCGCCTACCGGCGCATGAACGGCATCCCGGCGGAGTGGGGCACCGCCGTGACCGTGCAGGCGATGGTGTTCGGCAACATGGGCGAGGACTCCGGCACGGGCGTCGCGTTCACGCGCAACCCGGCGACCGGCGCGAACGAGCTCTACGGCGAGTTCCTGGTGAACGCGCAGGGGGAGGACGTCGTCGCCGGCATCCGCACCCCCCTCAAGATCTCCGACCTCGCGGCGCGGTTCCCCGGCGTCGCGCGCCAGCTGGACGACGCGCGCGCCAAGCTCGAGCGGCACTACCGCGACATGCAGGACATCGAGTTCACCATCGAGCGCGGCCGGCTCTACCTGCTCCAGACGCGCTCGGGCAAGCGCACCGGGCTCGCCGCCGTGCGCATCGCGGTCGAGATGGCGGAGGCGAAGCTCATCGGGCGCGACGAGGCGCTGCTGCGTGTCGATCCGGCGGCCCTGAACCACCTCTTGCGCCCGATCTTCGACGACGAAGCCAAGAAGAAGGCGCAGGAGGAGGGCCGCCTCCTCGCGAAGGGGCTGCCGGCCGGGCCGGGCGCCGCCACCGGCCGCATCGTGTTCTTCGCGGGCGACGCCGAGGCATGGAAGTCGCGCGGCGAGCAGGTGATCCTGGCCCGGCACGAGACGAGCCCCGAGGACATCCGCGGCATGGCCGCCGCGCAGGGCTTCCTGACGGCGTTCGGCGGCATGACCTCGCACGCGGCCCTCGTGGCGCGGCAGATGGGGAAGGTGGCCATCGTCGGCTGCGAGGCGCTCTCGTTCGACTACGACGCGCGCACGATGACGGTGCAGACGCCGCTCGGCGCCCGCCTGTTCAGCGAGGGCGACTGGATCTCCATCGACGGGACGGCCGGGGACGTGATCGAGGGCCAGGTCGGGACGAGACCCTCGGAGGTGGTGCAGGTGCTCGTCGAGAAGACGCGCGCCCCCCAGGACGCGCCGGTGTACCAGCAGTTCGCGAAGCTCCTCGGCTGGGCGGACAAGGCGCGGCGCCTTAAGATTCGCGCCAACGCCGACCAGCCCGATCAGGCCGAGGTCGCGATCGCGTTCGGCGCGCAGGGCATCGGGCTCACCCGCACCGAGCACATGTTCTTCGGCGAGGGGAAGATCGGCCCGATGCGCGAGATGATCGTCGCGGAGGACGAGGCCGAGCGGCGCGCCGCGCTCGCGAAGATCCTGCCGCTCCAGCGCGAGGACTTCGCCGGGATCCTTCGCGTGATGGGTCCGCGCCCGGTCACGATCCGCACGCTCGATCCGCCGCTGCACGAGTTCCTGCGCCACGATCCGGAGGGCATCGCGGAGCTGGCGCGCGCGACCGGCAAGAGCGAGGAGCACGTGCGCGCCCGCATCGACGAGCTGCACGAGGCGAACCCCATGCTGGGCCACCGCGGCTGCCGGCTCGCCATCTCCTACCCCGAGATCACCGAGATGCAGGCGCGCGCCATCTTCGAGGCCGCCTGCGACGTCTCGGCCGAGGGCGTGGACGTGCAGCCCGAGATCATGATTCCCCTCGTCGCGACGAAGAGGGAGATCGACCACCAGGTGAAGCTCGTGCGACGCGTCGCGGCCGCGGTCTTCGCCGAGCGCGGGCGCAAGGTGAAGTACAGCGTCGGGACGATGATCGAGGTGCCTCGCGGGGCGCTCCGCGCCGACGCCATCGCCGAGTCGGCCGAGTTCTTCTCCTTCGGCACGAACGACCTCACCCAGACCACGTACGGCATCAGCCGCGACGACGTGGCGACGCTGCTCGCCACCTACCTCGAGCACGAGATCTTGAACCGCGATCCGTTCGTGACCCTCGACCGGCTCGGTGTCGGCGAGCTCATGCGCATCGCGGTGGAGCGCGGGCGGAAGACGCGCCCGAACATCAAGCTCGGGATCTGCGGCGAGCACGGCGGCGATCCGGAGTCGGTCGAGTTCTGCCACGAGATCGGGCTCGACTACGTGTCCTGCTCGCCGTACCGGCTCCCGATCGCGCGGCTCGCGGCGGCGCAGGCGGCGCTGCGCGAGGCGGCGACGCGGCGCGAGAAGGCCGCGCCCCGGCCGTCGAAGGCGGCGCAGGGGAACGGCAAGCACGCCAAGGCGGGGAAGGCCGCGAAGACGAAGCCGCGCGGGAGCCTCCTCGCGGCGGCGCTCGGGACGCTCCGGCGCAAGGGAGCGCGCTCACGTGCCGGACGGAACGGCGCGCGGGCGTAGAGGTCTCCGCCAGGGTCTGCCGGACGACTGGCGCGGCGATTGCTTCGCATCAGGGCGCCCCGCGGCTGCGGGGCGCCTTTTTTGACGCTCCGCGGACCCCCGGGCACACTCGTCCAGCACGATGCATCGACCTCACCTCGCCCCGTGGTTGCTCGCGCCGTGCGCCGCGCTCTTCCTGTTCCTGGCCCTCCCGTGGCGCGGGACCGCGGCCGGCGCGGAGGCGGAACCTGCCGCGACGCAAACGCTTGTTCCGGCGGAGGCCACGCCCGACGCGACCCCGGCCACGTCCTACGCAAGCGTTGCGTCCGCCCCTGGTCCGACGCAGCCCGTGCTGGGCGCCATGGCGCTCGACGCGAAGACGGGCCGCTATGTCGCTCCGTACGGGTCTGGTCAGGCGGTGCTCTCGATCTCCCCGCGGATCCAGAAGGGTCTGGAGAAGCTCCTCGCCGACTACCGTGTCCCGGTCGGCGCGGCGGTGCTGCTCGAGCCCAGGACGGGGCGGGTCATCGCGCTCGCCGAGCACGTCGAGAAGGGGCCGAGATCGCACGTCGCGCTCCACCCCATCGCCCCGGCGGCGAGCGTCTTCAAGATCGTCACGGGCGCGGCGCTCCTCGAGCGCGGCATCACGCCCGAATCCGAGGTGTGCTTCCACGGCGGCAAGCACCGCATCCAGAAGGCGCTCCTCGCCGACGACCCGCGGCGCGACCGGCGCTGCCTCACTCTCGCGTCGGCGCTCGGCAAGAGCGCGAACGTCGTGTTCGCGAAGCTCGCCGGGCGCGACCTCTCGTCGGAGCTCCTGCGCGCCGAGGCGAGCCGCTTCCTGTTCGACGCGCCGATCCCGTTCGAGTGGCCGGTCGAGCCGTCGCCGGCGCCCATCTCCGGCGATCCCTTCGAGCTCGCCACCACCGCCGCCGGCTTCGGGCCGGTGCGCCTGTCGCCGCTGCACGGCGCGATCATCGCGGCGCTCGTCGCGAACGGCGGCAGCTTCGTGCCGCCCCGGCTCGTGGAAGGGGTGGACGGCGGCGCGCCGCCGCCGGGCCCGGAGGCGCGGCAGATCCTCCGGCCCGAGATCGCGTCGGCGCTCGCGCGCATGATGCAGACCACCGTCACCGAGGGCACCGCCCGCAAGGTCTTCCGCCGTGACCGCTACGCGCGCGGCTCCTCGCTCCGCGAGGTCACCGTGGCGGGCAAGACGGGGAGCCTCGCCGAGGCGACCCCGTACCGCGACACCTCGTGGTTCGTCGGCTTCGCGCCGGTGGAGGACCCGCAGATCGCGGTCGCCGCCGTCGTGGTGAACGAGCGGCTCTGGCGCGTGAAGGCGTCCTTCGTCGCCCATGAGGCGCTCAAGGCGTACTTCGCCGAGGACGCGCCGAAGGGCGTGCGGACCGCCGCAAGGTAGCGCTTCACGCCAGCTCGACGATCCGGCCGTCCACGAACTTCTTCACCGCCTTCAGCACCTCGAGCTCCGCGAGCGGCGCGAGCTGCACGATCTGGCGCAGGTCGCGCGTCCCGTCGCAGCGGCCGAGCAGGTACTTCTCGGGCGCCGAGAGCCGCATGAGCGCCACCTCGTGCGCCTTCACCTTGAGGCGAGGCGTGCGCGGCGGGTCGAGCAGCGCCGCGCGGAGGAGCGCCGCGATCGCGTGGGCCTGCTCGGGCGTCTCGTCCGCGCCCGCCGCCGCCTGGGCCGGCTGCGCCGAGGGCGCGGCCTCGACCACCCCCTGCCGCTGGAGCGCATAGAGCCGCTGGTAGAGGTGGAAGTCGGTCGCGTGGACGGCGAGGCCGAGCTCGTCGATGGTCTTGCCCTCGCGAGCGAGCGCGAGGAGGCGCTCGTCCACGCCGCCCTTCGGCAGCTCGCGCGGGACCTTCGCCTCGTGCACGACGAGGGTGGCGGTACCGGTGGGGAACTGCGCCCGGAACGCTTGCCAGGCAGTCGTGCGGAACTCGACCTCGCGCAGCATGTCCGCGAGCGGCACCTGCGCGTCGAGCTCGTCCGGCGGCGGCGGCGGCGTCTCGTCCACCCGGAACACGCCCGAGTCCCAAACGAACGCGTCGAGGAGCGTCTCGCGGATCTTGATGGCGAGGGTGTCGCGGATGACCTCGGGCGTGACGAGGCCCACCATGGTGAGCACCTTCCCGAGCCGGACCTTCGTCTCCTCCTGCGTCTCGAACGCCTTCGTGAGCTGCTCCTCGCTGATGTGCCCGAAGTTCATGAGCAGTTGGCCGAGGAACTCGCGGGGATCGTTCGACGAGGCGCCGACGGCGACGCCCTCCACGAGGTGGAGCGTCTTGCGGATCGTCCCGCGCTCGCAGGTGAGGCTCGCGCTCGCCTTGCGGCGGGCGAGGAACTCGACGAGGTCCTGCAGGGGCATGAGGGCGAAGGTGCCCATGAGGCCGCGCATGAGGGGCCGAGTCTCGCGCGAACCGGCGGGTGGCGGCAAGGCGCGCCGTCGTGTAGAAAGCGCGCTCATGAAGCGCGGGAAGCTCGCCGTCGTCGCCGTCGTGGTGCTCGCCGTCGCGATCGCCGCCGCTCTCGTCGTGCGCTCGCTCGGCACGCCCACCGCCCCGCCGCCGCGGCCGCTCTCGCCGGCGGAGGCGCGAGCGGCCGAGGAGCGGCTGCTCGACGAGAGGACCTTCTCCCACCCGGTCGACGTCGCGGCCCCCGATGTCTCCGTCGTCGCGGCGGACGGCCGCGCTCTGAAGCTGTCGGCGCTCCGGGGCAAGGTGCTGTTCGTGAACTTCTGGGCGACCTGGTGCCCGCCCTGCATCGACGAGATGCCCTCCATGGTCCAGCTCGGGCGAGAGCTCGCGGCGGCCTTCCCCGACAGGTTTCAGATGGTCGCCATCTCGGGGGACGACACCTGGGAGGCGGTGCACGACTACTTCGGGAAGGCCTTCGGCGGTGTCCCGGGCGCGGTCACCCTGGCGCGGGACCCCGAGACGGCGGCCGCCCGCGCCTACTACTGCACCGCCCGCGGCTACTGCCCCGACATCAAGTTTCCGGAGACCTACATCGTCGACCCGTCCGGTCGCATCGTGGCGATGATCGTCGGGCCCCGAGAGTGGTCGGACCCCGCCGCGCGGAAGTGGCTCGAGTTCCTCATCCGAGGCTGAGCGCCGTCGCGCGCGCACAAACCAGAATCATTTCTGCACGTTGCGGCGCACGATGCGCTCCCGCTCGCGGTCGGGGGGCACCTACCAGATGGGATGGTCGAGCGGCCCACTGGCGTACCATCAGGGAGGAGCCAGGCGAGCGCCTGCCATTTCTCCGGTTTTGCTTGATGGTCTTCGCCTGCGTGCACTATAAACGGGCCAAGACAGCAGCAATTCTCGCGAGATCGGCGCCTGGAGGGCGAGTGGGAGAGGGCTCGGACGTCATCCCGGTCGTTGTGATGGGCCTCGGCCACATTGGCCAGGCCATCGCCCGGGCGGCGCTCGAGAAGCCCGAGCTGAGACTCGTCGCCGTGATCGACCCCGCCTTCTCCGGACGACGGCTCGACGAGGTGATCGGGAAGCATGCCCCCGCCCTCTCGATCGGTGGCGACGCGGCCAGGGCGTTCGAGCTGGCCCGAGGTGGCATCGTCCTGCACGCGACCGGCTCGTCGTTCGAGGCGGTTCTGCCGCACCTCAGGAGCGCCGTCGCGGCCGGGCTCGGCGTCGTCTCCACCTGCGAGGAGCTCGCCTTCCCGTGGCTTCGCTTCGAGAAGGAGGCGGACGAGCTCGACGAGCTGTGCGAGGCGCACGGCGTGGGCGTGGTCGGCGCCGGCGTGAACCCCGGCTTCGCGCTCGATCGCCTCCCCGCCTTCCTCGCCCAGGTGACCGGCCCGGTGCGCCACGTCCGCGCCGTCCGCGTCCAGGACGCAGCCGGCCGCCGGCCTGCTCTGCAGCGCAAGGTCGGCCTCGGCCTCACCGAGCATGCCTTCGACGCGGCGCTGGAGCGCGGCGAGGTCGGCCACGTCGGCCTCGCCGACTCGGCCGCGCTCGCGGCCTACGGCTGCGGCTTCGAGGTGGACGAGGTCGAGGAGGAGACCGTGCCGCTCCTCGCCGAGGAGGACGTCGACCACCCCGTCCGCATCCGGGCGGGCGAGGTGGCAGGGATCCACCAGGTGGCCCGCGGCTTCGTCGACGAGGTGGAGCGCGTCCGGCTGGAGCTCACCATCGAGCTCGGCGCGAGCGACCCGCGCGACGAGGTCGAGATCGAGGCGCGGCCGCCGGTCAAGGTCACCGTGCACGGCGGGCTGCCCGGCGACGAGGCGACGGCGTGGGCAGTCGTGAACGCGGCGCCGAACGTGGCGATGCTGCACGGGCTGCTCACGGTCATGGAACTTCCGGCGGGGCGCTAGGGGGCACATGCTCGACAAGTCGCTCATCGGCAGGGAGAGCGAGCCCGTCGTCCACGACGTGGAGAAGGGCGCCATCCGCCGGTTCGCCGAGGCGCTCGGGGACCCGAACCCCATCTACGTCGACGAGGATGCCGCGCGCGCAGCGGGCCACCCCGCGCTCGTCGCGCCGCCCACCTTCCCCGCGGTGCTGACGGGGAACGAGCGGTTCCGCCACTCGCTCGACCTCGGCACCCGGTCCCTCCTCCACGGCGAGCAGCAGTTCGAGTACGGCCGGCCGATCGTGGCCGGCGACCGCATCTCGGTGAAGACGCGCGTCGCCGACGTGCAGGAGCGCGCCGGCGCCAGCGGGCCGATGGACATCCTCGTCCTGGAGGACGAGGGGCGCGACGCGCAGGGCGCGCTCGTCTTCAAGGCGCGATCGGTGCTCGTGCTCAGGCGCGGGTAGGGGAACCCATGGCGCTCCTCGCACGACAGCTCTACTTCGAGGCGGTCAAGGTGGGCGACGAGCTGCCGCCGCTCGTGAAGCCGCCCGTCGACCGCACGCAGATCGCGCGCTACGCCGGCGCGAGCGGCGACTTCAACCCGCTCTACGTCGACGAGCACCTCGCGAAGAACGCCGGGTTCC
>DASWDS010000392.1:0-4015 GCA_036395165.1 Anaeromyxobacteraceae bacterium
GCGGCGGGCGCCCTGCTCGCGACCCGCCTCCTCGCGGTCGCGCCCGAGGCGGAGCGCGCCGAGCGGGAGCGGGGCGTCGCGCTCGCGCGCGAGCTCGCGGCGCGGCTCGCCACCGCCGCCGCGGGGGTGGCGCGCGTGCAGGTGTGCGTGCACGCCGGCCCGGTCCGCCTCGAGGGCGGCCGGCGAGTCGGCGGCGCCCTCTTCCGCACCGCGGAGTGGGTGCGGGAGACGGCGGCGGGCGGCTGCCTCGCCACGCGCGAGGCGCTCGACGGAGACGTCCCCTAACGCAACTCCTCGCTCGCGCTGCGCGCCGAGCCGGTCGCCGAGAGCGTGTCGCGGAGGACCTTCTCGATCTCGCGCGCGTCCACCGGCTTCGTGAGGATCCGGTGCGAGCGCTGCGCCGCGAAGGCCCGGGCCCGCTCCGTGTACGCGCCGCCCGTCATGAAGACGGTGCGCCGAGCCTGGTCCGGAGCGTGCGCCATGAGCTGGTCGTGGAGCTGCATGCCCGTCATGTCGGGCATGAGCAGGTCGCACAGCACGAGGTCGAAGCGCGCCCCGGCGCCGACGAGCGTCAGCGCGTCCGCGGCCCGGGTGACCGTCACCACCTCGTGCTTGAGCCCGAAGAGCCGCTGGATGACGTCGCCGACGAGCGGCTCGTCGTCCACGACGAGGATGCGCGCCCTCGGCGCCGCCACCTCCTCGGCCTGCGGCTCGGACTGGGCCGCCGCGGCCGCCGCCGGGAGCATCACCGTGAAGGTCGTGCCCTTCCCCGGCGCGCTGTGCACGCGGATGTCCCCGCCGAGCGAGGTCACGGTGCTGTGGCAGATCGAGAGGCCCAGGCCCGTGCCGACGCCGATCGGCTTCGTCGTGAAGAACGGGTCGAAGATCCGCTGCTGGTCGGAGGGCGCGATGCCGACGCCCGTGTCGCTCACCTCGATCACGACCGCGCCCTCGGCCGCGTCGTAGCGGGTCGTGACGCGCACCTCGTTGGCGCCGACGTCGCCCTCGGGGACGGCCTGGGCGGCGTTGAGGACGAGGTTCAGGATCACCTGCCCGAGCTTCGACTCGGGCGCGGCGACGGGCGGCACCTCGCCGAGCTTCTTCACGAGCCGCGCGCGATGGCGGAGCTGCGGCTCCGACACCTTGAGCGCGAACTCGACCGAGTCGTTCACGTCCACGGGGCAGACCAGCTCGGCGTCGCGGCTGCGCGAGAGCCTGAGGAGGTCGCGGACCGTGTTGCGGATCCGCTCCGAGCCGGTGCGGGCGTCGAGGAGGGCCCGCTCGAGCTCGGGCGCGCCCGGGACGTCCGGCAGCTTCGCTAGCTCGCGCTGCAGGAACTCCACGTTCCCGAGGACGAACGCGAGCGGGTTGTTGATCTCGTGGGCGACGCCGGCGGCGAGCGTCCCGAGCGCGGCCATGCGGTCGGCGACGAGGAGGCGCGCCTGCATCTGCCGCTTCTCGGTGACGTCGCGGTAGATCGCGATGTCTGCGACGTGGCGGCCGGTCGGGTCCTTGAGCGGGACGCCGACGACCTCCGCGATCACCTCGGCGCCGTCGCGGCGGCGCAGCGACACCTCGTTGCCGAGCGGGCCACCGCCCTGCGAGATGCTGGCGACGATGGTGGTCTCGAGGTCGGCCGCGTCGTCGCCGGCGAAGAGCTCGTCGGGACGGCGGCCCATCGCCTCGGCCTTGGTCCAGCCGAACATCTGGTCGGCCCGGCCGTTCCAGTCGATGATGCGGCCCTGGAAGTCGAGGACCATCACGGCGTCGAGGAGGCTCTCGAAGAGGAGCGCCTGGCGCGACAGCTCGGCCTCGGCGAGCTTGCGCGTCGTGACGTCGATGAGCGAGCCCGCCAGCTGGCGGACGGCGCCGTCGGGGCCACGGAACGGCTCGCCGCGGAGCGCGAACCAGCGCGTCCCGGCCGGCCCGGCGACGCGGCACTCCACCTCGCACCGGCGCGCGTCGCGCGCGGCGCGCTCGAAGGTGTCGCGGACGCGGGCGACGTCGTCCGGGTGCACCGCGCTCCAGAAGCCGGCGTCGTTCGGGAGGAGCCCCTCGGCGCCGCCGGAGAGCGCCACGCCGCCGGTGCGGGCGTCGAAGTCCCAGCCGCCGACGCCGGTCGCCTCGAGCGCGCGCTGCAGCCGCTCCTGGCGGTCCTCGAGCTCCTCGCGGAAGGAGAAGCGCAGGGCGGTGACGGTGCCGAGCTGGATCTTGTCGCCCTCGCGGAGCGGGGTCGCGCGGACGCGCAGGCCGTTCACGTACGTGCCGTTGCGCGAGCCGCCGTCGGTGAGGATCCACTCGCCGTTCGCGTCGCGCGCGATGCGCGCGTGCTGGCGCGACGCGCCGGGGTCGCGGACGACGAGGTCGGCGTCGTCGCTGCGGCCGATGGACAGGTCGTCGGACGCGATCTTGTAGGAGCGGCCGACGTGCGCGTGCTCGGTCGAGCCGATCCACAGCAGGCAGGGGCGGCCGGAGGCGGGGACGAGCTCGGCGGGGGGCGTTCCGCAGCCGGGGGTCTGGAGGAGGTCGTTCATGGCGGTCTCCCTCACTGGCAATCGGCGGGGCACGACTCGGGCGACTCGGTGAACTGGCACACCCCGTCGCCGCACCGATACGCGTCCTGTTCCAGCAGGAAGACCTGAAGCCCCATGTAGTGCGAGCCGTTGAGGGCGCAGTCGCCGACGGTCTTGCCGTCGGGGCCGACCTGGCACAGTTCGGAGCAGAGCCCCGCGTGCATCATGGGCGGGCAGGACCCCGGCACGCCCGCCTCGGCGGCGCAGCCGCGCGGCGTCGTCACCGCGGGATCGAGCGAGCCTTCGCCGAGGGCGACGTACGCGCCGTCCCCGGTGAAGAGGTTCCCGAAGAAGCACGCCTCGGAGAACTGGTAGCTCGCCTCCTCGTCGGCGGTGACCTGGACGGGCGCGCCGTCCTCGCCGTAACCGCGCACCGAGATCGAGACGTGGCGGCCGAGCCCGTTCGTGTGCGCGGCGAGGCAGGCGGTGACGAGCTGCTGCTCCGCCTCGGGGATGGGCTGTCCCGAGCTCCAGACCGGCGCGAGCCCGAGCGTGCCCTGCCACTCGTACGTGCCGGCGTCCGACACGTACGACAGCGAGGCGTCGGCCGGGAGCGCGCACCGGGCGACGTACGTCATCACCATCGCCGCGTAGACAGGATCGACGGCGAACCAGGCCGCGAACTCGGGCGTGTCGAGCCCGGCCGCGGCGAGGCCGTTCACCGCGAGGCCATTCGATCCCACGTTGCCGGGCACGAGCCCGTTGGTGGCGATGCCATTCGTCGCGATCCCGTTGGTGGCGATCCCGTTCGTCGCGATCCCGTTGGTGGCAATGCCGTTGGTGGCGATGCCGTTGGTCGCGATGCCGTTGGTGGCGATCCCGTTGCCCGAGCTGAGCGCGCTCGGCGCGAGGCCGATCTCGCGCGGAGGCTCGGCGGGCTGGCATGCGGCGGCGGTGACGAAGGCGAACACGAGCAGCGCGCGAAGCGCCGCTGAATCGACTGACCTGGACATGGCTGCTCCTGGATCTCGTCGCAGCGCGGGCCGATCACGGCAATGCCGCCGCGGCTTGATCTCGAGTGGTGACCTCTCGTGCATATCAGCCGTGTCCCGCGTGAGGGAGTCGCGAGCTCGCGCGACGTGGATTCTGGGGACGGCGGCGACCCCGGGGGCACACATGGCGGGACACGCGGCGACGTCTCCTCACCGGGCGGAGCGCTCGCCGCCTCGCGCGGCCCACGCGATCTCCCTGTCGATCCGCGCGCATCGCGGGGCGTCCGCGTACAATGGCGCCGTGTCCCACCCGCCCGACGGCGGCGCTCCAAGCCCCCCTGAGTGGGCCGTCCCTGGGTACCTGCTCGAAGGGGCCCTGGGGCACGGCGGCTTCGGCGTCGTGCTCGCAGCGCGCCGGATCGCCGACGGGCGGCCCGCGGCGGTGAAGGTCGCCCACGCCGATCGGCCCGGCGCCAGCGAGCAGCTCCTGCGCGAGGAGGAGGCGCTCCG
>DASWDS010000393.1:0-2714 GCA_036395165.1 Anaeromyxobacteraceae bacterium
CGCACGGTTCTCGACCTTCGCGACCCGCGACTGGCTCGACCCCCTCCTTGCTCGCGAGGGGCTCTGGCGGCTCCGGCTCGAAACCCGGGCGCCCTGCAATCTCCCGCGTTTCGGCTGCGCGTGATCGTGAAGGTTTCCTGAATGGCCCATGCGCTTCTCGGCCGTTTCGCGACCTCGCGCGGACGCGTAAGTTCCGCATCGCTGACCCACAGCGAGCGCTCCAGAGTTCGGACGTAGCCGATCAGTCACTTGAGCACCCAGCGCAGCCGTCGGCGGTCGGGATCGCCGGGCAGCGCGAGCCGCAGGCGGGTGACGTCGCGCAGGAAGGCTCGGAGCGCGACACGCTCGGACTCGGTCGCCGCCGGCATCAGGCGGACCGTCACGCCACGTGAGGAGACGCGGATCGTGCCGGGCGCGGCGAAGAGTGTGGCGAGGAGCTTCTTCACCTCGCGCGGCCGGTCGAGGTGGCGCGCGAGCATCACCGCGAGATCGCTCTCGAGGTTCGAGAGCGCGATCCGGAGCGTGTCGAGCACGTTCTTGTAGCCGAGCTCGTGGCGGCGGAGCTTGCCCGCGAGCGGCGTCTCGCTCACCGGCGCGATCGCGGGGACCTTCGCGCGGAGTGCCATGAGGTCGCGCTGCCGCTCCATCGCCCGATCGATGTCGCGCTTCGCGTGCTCGCGCTCAGGGTCGTCGGGCTCGAGTCGCGCCCACCGCCGCCACGCCTCGCCCTCCGTCGTGTGCGAGAGCTTGAGCAGCCGGTCGATCCGGCGTCGCTCCGGGTTCGGCACGAGCGCGTCCGGCGGATATTCCTCCACCCGGCGGCCGTCGAGGTGATTGATTCCCCAGCGCTCGACGCCGTGCTTGAGCTGGTTCTCCTGCCGGCCCCACCGAGCGAGGTGCCCGCGGATGAGCGTCTCGGCGGGTAGCTCGGAGACGGCGAGCAGGTTCACCTGCGCGCCCTCCTCGGTGAGCAGCGAGATGCGCCGGACCCGGCCGCGCCCGGCACGGAGGTTCTTCTGCGGCGCCTCGGTGTACGCGATGCGGATCGGCCGGCGCGGCTGGCTCGCGAGCGTGATCGTGAGCGACTGGTTGAACTCCGTCGCGCCGAGCTCCGGGTAGGGCTTCCGCTCGTAGGTGACGAACTCCGCACCCTCGTCGCGCAGCTCCGCCATCGTCTCGGGGAAGGCGCCGCCGCGGTCGAAGACCAGCACCGGCTTCACCTCCTCGCCGAGCGAGAGACGCGCGAACTCCACCACCGGCATGAGCCACGCGCAGAGGGAGTCGTGCGAGGTCGTGCTCACTCGCCAGAGCGGGCAACCCTCCTCGTCGTGCACGTAGTAATCGGTCGTGCCCGGCACGGCGCGCTTGTCCTGCATGCGCCAGCCCTTGCGGATCACGTGCTGGCCTGTGTACGGCCGCAGGTGATTGTCGACGTAGAGCCAGACCCGGTCCTCGCCCTCGCCGGCGCGAGAGAGCAGTCGCGACGCCACCGCGCCCGGGAACGTCTCGTTCGCCGCGTCGGCGAAGTCGTGAAGCACGCGCCGCACCCAGCTCGCCGAGACGCCACTCTCGCGGCGCAGCAGCGTGCCCACGCTCGGCGTCGCGAGCCTCCGCACGCCCTCGACGCAGCCCTCGCCCAGGGCGAGCGCGATCGCGGCCGCGTCGATGGCCGGCCGGAGGGACGACAGCGCCACCTCGCCCCGATTCCGGGCGGCGAGATCGTAGAAGCCGATCTGGTCGAGTAGGCCGAGCGGGAGCCAGGAGCCAACGTGCTGCACCACGCCACCACCCGCCGGCGCCACCGCCTCGAGCGTCGGCTCGTCGGGCGGCTCCTGGGCCGGCGTCGCCTCCGCCGGAGGGGGCGTCGCGGGCGCATCGACGTGATCCGAGCTCGCCTCGCCTGTGGTGACGAGCACCAGCGCGCCCTGCGCGGGCGCGGGCGTCACGGCGGTAGTCGCTCGCGCGGCGAGCCACTCTTGGTGAATGGCGTTCACCGTCCCGTAGCTCGCCTTCTTCGCGACCGCGCGGTGCGCAGCGCGCGGGCCGATCCCCTTCTCGAACAGCACAGCCAGGCGCTCCTCGAGCTTCGGCGTCCTGACCGTGTGACCGCCACGCCGACCGTAGTCAGCGACCGCGCGGAACCCTCCGCGCTTGAAGCGCGTGATGACCCGACCCACCGTCGCCGACGACACCCGGAAAGCGAGCGCGAGGTCCTCCCGCTCGGCCTGATCCATCACCACCGCGATGAAGACGTCGCGCGAGGCCACGTCGTCGCCGGAGTAGATGCCCAACAGCTCGCCGCGGACGAACACGGCGAAGGTGCCGTCGTCGTGCTGCTCGACGCACCCGCCACGCCCGAACCAGATCCGTCGAGGTTCCGCCTCCGCCACGCCCGCCAGCATCGCACCGCTCGCCGTCGCGATCATCGGAGACCATGTTGGCACCGACGATCTCGGCCCCATAGATCGAGGCGTGTCCCATCCCCACCTGGATCGTGACGGGGCTGTGCCGCTGCGAAATCCCGCTCACGCGAGCTGACCAACGCCCTGCCGCTCAACCCCGCGGACTTCGATCACTCTGCTCAACAGGGACGGGAGCGCGTCCGAACTCTGGCGCTCTCGAGAGCGCGCGCATCGCGAGGACGTTCCATGTACAAAGCGAAGGCCTACTCCGTCGCCAGCGCGACGTCGCCGTTTGCCACCACCACGATCAAG
>DASWDS010000394.1:0-3480 GCA_036395165.1 Anaeromyxobacteraceae bacterium
CGTGGCAACCTGCTCGCTCTCCGAGAAGTAGCTCCCGAGGTCCTTCGAGAGCTCCATCGCCCTGAGCTCGACCTGCCCGCGGTAGAAGTTGCCGCCGCCGAGGTCGCGCATGACGGAGAGGAACCCGCTGCCGCCGAGCGCCGCGCGCGCGCCGGCGGCGGCGTCGCCGGGGAAGTGGACGAGCGGGGCCCGCACGTAGCCGCGGACGTTGCCCTCGGGGTCGGCGTCCACGAGCAGCCCGCGCACCGGACCGTCGCACTCGACCTGGAGGTTCACCCGGCCGCGGTCCTTCTGCAGCGAGGCGACGAGGAGGCCCGCCGCCATCGCCTCGCCGAAGAGGCGGGCGGTCGTGGGGTAGAGGCCGTGCAGCATCCGGGCGATGCGGGCCGTGTCGGTGACGCGGACGTGGACGGCGCGCAACCCCTGCGACGGCAGGAGCCCGCGCACGAGGCGGTCGGGCATGCAGGCGCGGTTGTAACGCGGAAGCTCTACCCGGGCAGCACCGAGATCAGCGCCAGCGCGAACTGCGGCATGGGGGGGCGCGCCGTCGCCGCGTCGCCCGCGAGCTTGAGCGTCGCCTTCGCCACCGCGGGCATGGCCGTGCCGCGGGTCACGCACCCGAGATCGCCCTCGTAGTAGCCTGGGCGCTTGCGCGTGAGGTCGAGCGAGCAGGCACCGACGCGGCCGCTCACGGTCCGCGGGCTGAGCTCGAGCGAGATGCGCTGGCCGAAGTAGGTGCCGCGCACGGTGGTCTTGTCGTTCGAGCGGTCGACGTGGAGGTCCACGTTCGCGCCGCTGAGCCTGGTGTCGGAGACCTCGAGGTCGATGTTCTGCCCGCCGAGGTCGCCCGCCCAGCCGCCGTCCTCGCGGCGGGACATGTTCACCGTCGGCCCGACCAGCCGGTCGGCGTCGTAGGAGGCGCCCGCGGACTGTGCGCCGCGAGCGACGAACAGCAGCTCACCGCTCGGATCGAAGGCGAGCGCGGGGCCGGCGAGGAAGGAGGCGACCGCGAGGCACGTCACCGTCAGGAGGCGGATCATGGGGGGCACTCCTCTCGGCTCATCATAGGCGCCCGCAGGAGGCGGGTCATGGCGGTCCGACGGGTCGCCTCACGAGCCCGCCTCACGAGCCCGCCTCACGAACCGAGGACCGACCGGATGGTGTCGCGCAGCGAGTGGCGCGGCGCGTAGCCGAGGTCGCGCGCCCCGCGAGAGCCGTCCACGACGCAGAGGTACTGGATGTGATCGACCTCCTCCGGAGGGAAGCTCGTGAGCCGCGCCTCGAAGGCCCGCCGCAGCATCGCCCGGACGAGGAAGTGGGGCACCGGCACCGGCCGGCGGCCGAGCTCCTTCAGCACCGCCGAGAGCGGAACCTCGCCCGGGCCGGTCACGTTGTAGACGCCGCGCACGCCGGGCCTGAGGGCGAGCGCCATGGCGCGGCACACGTCGTCCTCGTGGATGAGCTGCACCATCGGGTCGAACCCCAGGACCGTCACCGGGCGCTCGAGGCGCAGGTAGTTCGATGGCGCGTTCCGCACCGTCGGCCCGACGATGTGCACCGGGCGCAGGACGACCGTCTCGATCTCGGGGTGCTTCCACAGGAAGGACTGCGCGAGCATGTCGACCTCGATCAGATCGCGCAGGTCGGAGTAGCGGTCGGCCGCCATGAGCGGCGTCTCCTCGGTGAGGAAGTTCGAGTTGTCGGGGAGCGGTCCGTAGACGTTGGCGGAGGAGAGGACGACCACCTTGCGGACGCCGTGCTGCACGCACAGCTCGAGCATCTTCTGGGTGCCGAGGATGTTGAAGCTGTGCGCCTCCGAGAACGGGGTCCGCGGATCGTGCATGATCCCGAGGTGGATGAGCGCCTCGACCTGGCGCCTGCGGAAGACGTCCTCGACCTTGCGCTTGCGGAGGTCCACCTGGTGGTGCTCGACGTCCTTGGGCCGGTCGAGGAACGGCCGGCGGTCGATGCCGGTGATGCGCGTCTCCGTGTGGAGGAGGCGCGCCAGCGCCTTCCCGAGGTTGCCCGCGATCCCGGTGATCGCGACGAGCCTGGGCATGCCCGGGAAGCTCACCGGCTCGGCGGCGGGGGCGGGGGAGGTCATGGTGGTCACCAGAAGACGTGCTTGCGCTCGCGCACGCCGTCGTCGAGGAGCTTCTGCAGCGCGCCCTTCACCTCGCGCACCTTCTCCTCGAGCACCGCGTCCTCGTCCTCGGCCGAGCCGGCGAAGCGCATCGGCTCGCCGAAGTGGATGCGGTAGCGCGTCGGGAGCGGGAGGAGGGTGGGCGTGAGGGGCAGGGCGGGCATGGCGAGCAGGCGCGCGAGCGGCTTCAGATCCAGGAGCGCCGGCGACTGCTCCTCCGCGCCCACCACGGCGATGGGCAAGATGGGCGCGTCCGCCTCGAGCGCGAGTCGCATGAAGCCGAGGCCGAAGTCCTGCAGGCGGTAGCGCTGGCGGAAGGGCTTGTTGAGCCCGCGCACGCCCTCCGGGAAGACGAGGATGGCCTCGCCGGCCGCGAGGAGGCGGCGGCAGTTCTCGGGCGTGCCGACCACCTGCCCCAATCGCGCGTAGAAGCTCGACACGAAGGGCAGGGTAGGGACCCACTTCTCGACGAGGGCGCGCGCGAAGCGGGGCGGGTCGAGCTCCACCAGCAGCGACAGCCCGACCATCACGGCGTCGAAGGGGAGCTGGCCGGAGTGGTTCGCGACGAGGAGCACGCGCCCGTCGCTCGGGACGTGCTCGATCCCGTGCACCTCGACGCGGAAGTACTTGCGGTAGAGCCAGAGGAACGGCGCGATCGCGGAGACGGCGTAGTCGATGTCGAGGCCGTAGGGATCGACCCCGTACTCGTTGCGGGGCGGCGTGAGCTTCTCGAAGCGCTCCCGTGTGCCGGGCCCGCCCAGCTCGAACGTGAGGGCGCGCAGCCGTTCCCGCAGCGCCGCGCCGAGCTCGCTCATGGGAGGAGGCTTATCACGGCCGGGGGAAGCCGGCAGGCGTCCGCGCGGGGCCGGCGGCGAGCCGCTCGGCGGCGTCGGCCAGCGGCAGCCACGCGCGCCGCTCCAGGCGGCGCACGAACGCCTCGATCCGCGCCAGCTTCCGCGCCGCCGGCACCGCGAGGTCGCGCTGCCGCGCCGCCAGCGCGGGCGAGGCGTCGGACGCGTCGAGGAGGTCCACCCCGTGCAGCTCGAGGACGAAGAGCGGCAGGCGCCCGGTGCCGAGCGACAGGGCGCGCAGCGCCCACGCTGGGAAGGTCGCGACGAAGGTGCCGATGAGCGGAAACCCGAGGAGCCCCGTCGTCACGGGCAGCTCGGCGATGGGCAGGGCGTCCGGCGCGACGCCGCGGGCGTACGGCTCGCCGGGGCGCGGCGCGTACGGGGCGCGCGGCGCGAGGAGCACGCGGGGACGGTCGAGGATGGCGCCGGAGGGGCGCCCGGCGAGCGCGAGGATCCCCATCACGGCCGCCTTCCCGAGGTAGTAGG
>DASWDS010000395.1:0-3637 GCA_036395165.1 Anaeromyxobacteraceae bacterium
TTCGGACGGCGGCTCGCGCTCGCCGTGGCGCGCCACCACGTCGCCGGCGAGGGGGCGCGCATCGCCGCGGCACGTAGCATCGGGCGGCGCCTCGGCATCACCGTCGCGGTGACGAACGACGCGCACACGCACGATCGCCGCCGGCAGCCGCTCCAGGACGTCCTCACCTGCATCCGCCTCGGCACGGCGGTGGACAGGGCCGGCCGGAAGCTCTTCCCCAACGCGGAGCGGACATTGAAAGGGCCCGAGGAGATGGCGCAGCTCTGGCCGGACTTCGCCGAAGGGCTCGAGAACGCGGTCGCGGTCGCCGAGGCGTGCCGCTTCCGGCTCGACGAGATCCGCGGCGAGCACCCGCTGCCTCCCGTCCTCGCCGCGCCCGCCGAGGTGCGCCCGAGCTCGATCGGGAGCACGGAGGTGGCGACGGCGTCGACCCCGAGCGAATCGTCCCCCTCTCCCTGGAAGGCAAGCGGGGGGAGGGGGAGGGGACCTCCGACCTCGCCGGCGATCTCCGCCGCGGCTACACCGGTGACGGGCATGACCCTCCTCCGCGCGCTCGTCGAGGAGGGCGCGCGGTGGCGCTGGAAGGGGACGCCGCCGGAGGACGTGCAACGGCAGATCGCGAAGGAGCTCGAGCTCGTCGAGCGGCTCGACTACGCGAGCTACTTCCTCACGGTGTGGGATGTCGTCCGCTTCGCCCGCGAGCGCGGGATACTGTGCCAGGGCCGGGGCAGCGCCGCGAACTCGGTCCTCTGCTACTGCCTCGGCATCACCTCCATCGATCCGGTGCGGATGGGCCTCCTCTTCGAGCGCTTCATCTCCATCGAGCGCGGCGAGCCGCCCGACATCGACGTCGACTTCGAGCACGAGCGGCGCGAGGAGGTGCTCCAGTACGTGTACGCGAGGTACGGCCGCGATCACGCGGGGATGGTCTGCGAGGTGATCAGCTACCGCGGCCGCTCCGCGCTGCGCGACGTCGGCAAGGTGCTCGGGCTCTCGCTCGGGCAGGTCGAGCGCCTGACGAAGCTCCTCGGCGCATACGAGGACCTCGCCGCGGTGACCCCGGACGTGCTCGCGCAGGCTGGGCTCGACAGCGCGGCGTCGCCGGTGGTGCGCGAGACGCTCCTCCTCGCGCGAGAGCTGCAGGGTTTCCCGCGACACCTCTCCATCCACGTGGGCGGCTTCGTCATCACGCGGCGGCCGCTGTGCGAGACGGCGCCCATCGAGCCCGCCGCGATGCCGGGCCGCACGGTGGTGCAGTGGGACAAGGACGACATCGCCGAGCTCGGGCTGCTCAAGGTCGATCTCCTCGCGCTCGGCATGCTCACCGCGCTCTCGCGATCCCTGAAGCTCCTCGCCGCGCACCGGCCGGCGCCGGCGCTCCCGACCGCGGTGCCCTGGCCCGAGAGCCTCGCCGCCATCCCCGCCGAGGACCCCGCGGTGTACGAGATGATCTCCCGCGCCGACACCATCGGCGTCTTCCAGGTCGAGTCGCGTGCCCAGATGTCGCTCCTGCCGCGCTTGAAGCCGCGCCGCTTCTACGATCTCGTCATCTCGGTGGCGATCATCCGCCCCGGCCCGATCCAGGGTGGCATGGTCCACCCGTTCCTGCGGCGGCGCGACGGGCTCGAGCCCGTCCGGTATCCGTACGCGCCGCTCGCGGCCGTGCTCGAGAAGACCCTCGGCGTGCCGCTCTTCCAGGAACAGGCGATGCGCCTCGCCGTGGTCGCCGCGGGGTTCACGCCGGGCGAAGCGGACGAGCTCCGGCGCGTCATGACGCACAAGCGATCGCACGAGCGGATGGAGTCGATGAAGTCGCGGCTCATCGCCGGCATGGCGCAGCGCCACATCCCGCAGGCCGACGCGGAGCAGATCTTCCAGCAGCTCCTCGGGTTCGCGGGGTACGGATTCCCCGAGTCGCACGCTGCCTCGTTCGCGCTCCTCGTCTACGCGTCGGCGTGGCTGAAGCGCTACCACCCCGCGGTCTTCGCCTGCGCGCTGCTCGACAGCCAGCCGATGGGCTTCTACGCGCCACATACCCTCGTCGAGGACGCGAAGCGCCACGGGGTCGAGGTGCGTGGGATCGACGTCGTGCGCTCCGAGTGGGAGTGCACGCTCGAGGGCGAGGAGGCGGGCCGCCCGCCGCGCGAGGTCGAGCGGCCGGCGCTGCGCGTCGGGCTCGCCGTGGTGCGCGGGCTGCCGAAGACGGTTGGCGAGGGCGTCGTCGCCGCACGGCGGCTGCGGCCCTTCGCCTCCATCGCCGATCTCGCCCGGCGCGCCGCGGTCTCGCCTGCGTGGCTGGAGCGCCTCGCCACCGCGGGCGCGCTGCGCGGCCTCGAGGTCGAGCGCCGGCGCGCCCTGTGGGGCGCGCTCGCCGCCGGGCCCGCCGCGGCGGAGGACGACCTGTTCGCGGGCGTGACGACGCACGAGCCGCCGGCGCCGATCCCGGAGGCGAGCGCCGGTGAGGAGGTGGCCGCCGACTTCGCGGCGACCGGACTCTCGGAGCGCGCCCATCCGATGGCGCTCTTGCGTCCGACGCTCGCCACTCGGAAGGTCCGCACCGCGCGCGAGCTCCTCCACATGCGCGACGGCGCCGCGGTCGAGGTGGCCGGCCTCGTCATCGTCCGGCAGCGCCCCCAGACCGCCTCCGGGATCGTCTTCGTGAGCCTCGAGGACGAGACGGGGATCTCGAACCTCGTCGTCATGCCCGACGTCTACGAGCGGTTCCGGCCGTTCGTCCGCGGGACGTCGTTCCTGCTGGCGCAGGGCAGGATCGAGCGGACGGGCCAGGTGGTGAACGTCCGGGTCCGGTCGCTCGCGCCGTTGCCGACCGCTCACGCCGCGGCCCCACGGGCGCGCGATTTTCATTGAATCCGGCGAGCGCGGCGATCGTCCTTCTCCGGCCGGGCCCGGACGCCCGGCCGGCGGTGCTGCCTTCGGCCTCACGGACTCGGCGACACGCCCAGCCCGCGCCGGGTATCATGTTGCCCCAACCTTCTGGAGAGCTCCGCATGCGCCGCCAGGTCGTCCTCGCCTTCGTGCTCCTCGCCGCCGCTCCCGTCCTCGCCGCCGAGACCTCGACGGCGTCGCCCGCGCCCGCCTCGAAGGCCGCCGCAGGCCGCCGGGTCGAGATCAAGGTGACGGAAGACGGGTTCGTCCCGCGCGAGATCAAGGTCAAGAAGGGTGAGCCGACCACGCTCACGTTCACTCGCGTCACCGAGAGCACGTGCATCACCGCCGTCGACATCCCGGACGAGAAGGTGCAGGAGCTCGCGCTTCCCTTGAACAAGGCGGTCAGCGTCACCGTCACCCCGAAGAAGAAGGGCGTGGAGAAGTTCCACTGCTCGGCGATGGCGATGGGCGACGGGAAGCTCGTCGTCGAGGACTAGCCGTATCCCGCGCCGCCGCGCGCGGATCGGCTCAACCGCAGACGGCGAACGGAACGCGCGCCGGGCTCGACTCCTCGCCGCCGAGGAAGACGCGCAGCGGTCGGGTGGTGCCGTCGATGTAGATCTCGAAGCGGCTGCACCCGGTGCTCACCCAGTCGAACCCCTGCTCACCGCCTTCGGCCTGGTAGTCGAAGGCGATGGTGTCGTCGCCGCGGCGGATGCGCCCCGCTGCCACGCCGACCGGGCGCAGC
>DASWDS010000396.1:0-2790 GCA_036395165.1 Anaeromyxobacteraceae bacterium
TTTCGCCGTTTCTCGTGCTCGCAAACGCAGTTCTCGGCGAGTCAGAGCGATTTCCGGTCGAGCTGCGCTTTCGCGTAGCTCGACCTCAGCTGGGGGGAGCGAGCGCAGCTCCCCCCAGACCCCCCACCGCGGCGGTCGAAGAGGGCGAAACGTGAGTCTGACTCGCTGCCTGTTGCAGTTCACCGGGCGGGGCTACGACGCGATCGCGTCGAGCGCGTGAGCGGCGTCACCGTCAGGCGCGCGCGAGCGAGACCGGCTCGATGCGATCGCTGACGTGCCGGAAGAAGCGGCTCGGCTTCCCGAACTTGAGCGCGTCGATCCCCTCGCAGACGCGGCGGTACGCCTCCGGGTGGGCGTCGGGCGCGATCTCCTCGCACTGGCCGTAGAGCGCGTAGCCGCGCAGCGTCTCGAGGTCGAAGACGAGCCGCACCGCCGCCTTGTTGACGGTGAGGTTCCGGAACGTCTTCATGATGAGGCCGTCCCCGTGGTAGGTCGCGAGCCGGCCCTGCCTCACCTCGGTGTACCAGACGAAGCGCGGCGAGACGTTGGCCTTTAGCCCCATGGCGACGATGGCGTGCTTCCGGTCGCCGACGGTGCTCTGGACCTCCTCGTACGGGATGCGCTCGAAGAACTTGAGATCGTACGGACCGTGGTGCGTCGTGTAGGCCTGGCGCCCGTGCACGACGAGCTCGCCGGGAGCGACCGCCTCGAGCGCCTGGGACTCCGCGCCGTGCTCGCGGAGCGGCGCCGTCTTGATCTGGTAGCCGTGGAAGTGGTCGTAGCGGCTGATCGAGACCGTGACGCTCTCGCCGACGAGGAGGCGCCTCGGCAGCGCTCCCCTCAGCCGGACGTTCATGTCGGTGGGAGCGTCACCGGGCGTGAGCGACACGACCTCACCCAGACCGACCGCGGCGTAGCTCCCGGGCGTCCCGGTGGTCCCGAGGAAGGTGAGCACGGCCGGCTTCGGGACCCACGTCACCTGGCGGCGCGTGAGCTCGTCGATGTAGCGCGCGACCTGGTTGGCGTCGGACATGGGTCGAGTCCAGAGCAACGCGCGTTCCAGGCGGGCGAGGTCCTGCCATGGAGGCGATGGACCCGTGGACCGGGTGTGGGCGGGACCCGGTGGGTCACGCGCTCGCCCCAGCCTCCCGCAGCGCGTCCCAGATCGCCTCGACGTGCCGCCGCTCCGTGCCCTCCGCGCCGATGGAGACGCGGGTCATCTGCTTGCCCTTCAGCGTACTCGGAGTGACATACCCGCGCCCGCCGCGGTTCACCCGCTCGGCGAGGGCGAGGTTGTGCGCGTCCACCTCCGCCGCAGGGCGCCCAGCGGGCACGTGTCGCAGGCAGACGGTCTGGAGGGGCACGGGGGCGAGCCGCTCCCACCCCGGAGCGCGGTCCACCTGGTCCGCCAGCCAGCGCGCGTTCTCGAGATCGCGCCGGAGGCGCGCCTCGAGCCCCGCGACGCCCTCGTCGGCGAGCTGGAACCAGAGCTTCAGCGCGCGGAAGCGGCGGCCGAGCGGGATGCCCCAGTCGCGCAGGTTGCGAACGGCGCCGTCCTGGGCGGTGCGCAGGTAGCTCGGGTTCGTGCTCATGACGCGCACGAGGTGCTCGGGATCGCGAACGTAGTACGCGGAGAGGTCGAAGCCCGTCCCCATCCACTTGTGCGGGTTCAGCACGATCGAGTCGGCGCCCTCGACGCCCTCCCACATCCAGCGGCACTCGGGGAGGACCATGGCCGTCCCGGCCATCGCCGCGTCCACGTGCAGCCACAGCCGCTCGCGGCGCGCGAGCGCGGCCATCCCCGCCACGGGGTCGAGCGCCGTCGTGCAGGTGGTGCCCACCGCGGCCACGAGCGCGCACGGCCGCAGGCCCGCGCGGCGATCCTCGGCGATGGCCGCCTCCAGCCGGTCGAGGCGCAGCGCGTGGGCGGAGTCCGTCTCGAGGAGGCGGAGGTGGGCCTTCCCGAAGCCGGCGAGGAGCGCCGCCTTCTGCACCGAGCTGTGCGCCTGGTCGGAGGCGTAGACGACGAGCGGGGGCTCGCGGCCCTGCAGGCCCTCGCGGTTCTGCCCGTACCCGGTGGCGCGCTCGCGCGCGCACAGCAGCGCGCAGAGCGTGGCGGTGGAGGCGGTGTCCTGGATGACGCCGCTCCAGGCCAGGGAGAGGCCGAGCATCTGGCGCAGCCACTCCATGACCACCTCCTCGACCTCCGTCACCGCGGGGCTCGTCTGCCAGCTCATGCCCTGCGCGCCGAGGCCGGCCGCGACGAGATCGGCGAGGACCGACGCGAACGAGGTGTTCGACGGGAAGTAGGCGAAGAAGGAGGGGTGGTTCCAGTGCGTGATGCCGGGCAGCACGGTGCGGTCGAGCGCGGCGAGCGCCTCCGGGAGGTGACCGCCCTCGCGAGGCGGCGTGCGCGGGAAGGCGGCGCGGATCGCGCCCGGCTCGACGCTGCTCATGACGGGGAGGTCCTCGAGGCGGTCGCGGTAGGCGGCTATCCATTCGACGAGCTCGTGGCCGAGGCGGCGGAACGTGGCGGAGTCCATGCGCCGAGTGTGCCCCGCGCGCGCCGCGGGCGCCACCGCTTCCCGCCCCCGGTGATACGCTTCAACGGCTGGAACAACGCGCGCTGGATCTCGGAGCTCGGGGTCTACCCGCCCGCCTGGCCACGCGATCCGCGCTTCCTCGTCGGCGCCGCGCTCTTCGCGGCAGGGCTCGCCCTCAACGTGATCTCTGATCGCGCGCTCCGGCGGCTGCGAGGGCCGGGCGAGACCGGCTACCGCGTCCCGCGCG
>DASWDS010000397.1:0-1914 GCA_036395165.1 Anaeromyxobacteraceae bacterium
GCCCGCCCGCGTCACGGCGAGGTGGAGTCCGGCGCGACCGCCTGCTAGAAGAGGCCCATGCGCGTCGGCTACCTCGGTCCCCCGGGCACCTTCAGCGAGGAGGCGGTGGGCCGCTGCGAGCTCGTCGCGACCGCCGAGCGGCGCGACTACCCGACCATCGCCGACGCCTTCGAGGCGGTCGCGAAGGGCGAGGTGGACTGTGGGCTCCTCCCCATCGAGAACTCGCTCGAGGGGAGCGTCAACGTCACGCTGGACATGCTCGTGCACCGGCCGGGGCTGCGCATCAAGCGCGAGGTCCTGCTCCCCATCCAGCAGCACCTCCTCGCGCGCCCCGGTACCCAGCTCTCGCAGGTGGAGCGCGTCCTCTCGCATCCGCAGCCGCTCGGCCAGTGCGCCGGGTTCCTGCGGGAGAAGCTGCCCGGGGTGCCGCACGAGATCACGCCGTCGACGGCGGACGCGGCGCGGCAGGCGGCGGAGCGCGAGGGTTGCGCGGCGATCGGGTCGCGGGCCGCCGGCGAGCGCTACGGCCTCGCGATCCTCGCCGAGAGCATCCAGGACGGGGAGGGGAACACCACGCGCTTCGTGCTCGTCGCGCGCGACGACGAGAAGCCCACCGGGCGCGACCGCACGAGCATCGCGTTCACGCTCGACCGCGATCGCCCGGGCGGCCTCTACGAGGTGCTGGGCGAGTTCGCGCGCCGCCAGATCAACCTCTCGAAGATCGAGAGCCGCCCCAACAAGCAGGCCCTTGGCCATTACGTCTTCTTCATCGACTTCGAGGGGCACCGCGCCGATCCGCGAGGCGCCGAGGCGCTCGCGGGCGTCCTCGAGCGCGTCCACGGGCTCCACCTGCTCGGATCCTATCCGCGAGGGTGAGGTGACGCGGAGCGCGGCCGGGATCCTGGCCCGCCACGGCTCGCGACGTGGCCCGCCGGCGGCCACGGACCCTGTTCGAGCCTCGCCCGGGCACGCGCGGTCGCCCGCGGAGCGAGAGACTTCCTGCGGTTCGGCGCTCAGCGCCCCCCTGGTGGGTTCGGGCTCGCCCGGCGCGCCCGTTCTTGCAGAAGGGCTGCCGCCGGGCGGAGGGAAGGGAGGGCCATGCCTCGTGAGCTCACCGGGAAGACGGTGCTCCTCGTCGCGTCGAACGCCGTCACCCGCGAGCTCGTGAAGGTGTACCTCGTCGCGGGCGGCGCCAACGTGGTGGAGGCGGCCGACTCCGCCGCCGCGATCAGCGCGGCGCAGCAGCCGCTCGACCTCGCGGTCATCGACGTCGCCACGCGCGGCCTCGATCCGCGGGCGCTGCTGCCGGTGGTCGCACGCGCCAGGGTCCAGACCGTCGTGCTCGCCGGAGCGCGGGAGCAGAGCGCCGCGGACGCCTGGAGAGCGGCGGGCGCGAGGGCCGTCGTCGCGAAGCCCGTCGCGCCCGAGCAGCTGCTCGCCGCGACCGCCGCGGCGCTCAAGCCTTGAGATCGACCCCCAGCGCCCGGGCGCACATGGCGAGGTGCCCGGCGTCGGTGCCGCAGCAGCCGCCGATCCAGGCAGCGCCCGCCCGCGCCAGCTCGACCGCCCAGCTCGCGAAGGCGCCCGGCGCCGCGATGTCGCCGGGCAGCCCCGCCGACGGCTTCGCCACGAGCGGGACCCCGAGCCGCGGGGCGGCCGCCGCGAGGAGCGGCGCGAGCGGGGCGCCCGGGAGCACGCAGTTCACCCCCACCGCCGCGGCGCCGTCGGCGGCGAGCGCCTCGAGACACGCGAGCGCCGGCTCGCCGGACGCCGCCGCGAGCGCGCCGCGCGTGTCACTAAAAGTGAATGTCGCGACGGCCGGCAGCCCGGTCGCGCGCGCGGCCGCGAGCGCCGCCCGCGCCTCGGCGAGGTCCCAGTGGCTCTCGGTCCAGACGAGGTCCACCCCGGCTGCGG
>DASWDS010000398.1:0-11159 GCA_036395165.1 Anaeromyxobacteraceae bacterium
CCTGTCGGTCCTCCCAGATCCAGTAGCCCTCCGGCATTCCCGTCACGAACGACGGGCGGCCAGGGGGAAGGTGGCCGGGGAACCCGACGCCCCTGGCGTAGTGGCAGCCGGAGCTCGCGACACCGGACACGACGGCGACGACGGCAAGAGCGCGCAGGTTCATCAGGGCGACCCTCACGGCGAGGAACGCTGCCGTGCCGTCATCATTCGGATGGCAGCCGCGAGCCGCAACGGGCCCGCTGGTGGCTCGAACCCGGTCGAGGTCCACATCCCGTGAACGCATGATCTCGCGCGGGTTGCGGTCGTGGACGCGGGCAGCAGAAGCCCGCCCCGGCCCGGGCTGCAAAAGAAAAGAGGCGCCCGGGTCGTCCAGGCGCCTCGTCAGTCGTGCTCGCGGAGCTCGCTCTAGCTGCAGCCCGTCGTGGTGCCGCAATTCAAGCACTTGTAGCAGGCGCCGTTGCGCACCGTGATGCTGCCGCAGGTGGGGCAGGGCGGGGCGTCCTGCTGCATCTGCATGGGGGTCTCTCCCGGCGCGGGCTCGCGCGCGATGGGCGGCAGCTCGATGGTGCTCTTCGCGGCAGGAAGCTTGAGGCCCTGCGGCGCGGCGCCGGGCGCGAGATCCTTCTTCGCCTCGACCAACCGCTGGGCGTCCTCGCTGGGCAGGAACTTCAGCGACAGCCACCGGAAGATGTAGTCGGTGATGGACTTCGCGATCGGGATCTCCGGATTTCCCGTGAAGCCCGATGGCTCGAACCGCGTGTGGCTGAACTTGTCGCACAGCACGCGCAGCGGGACACCGTACTGCAGCGCCATCGAGATGGAGGTGGCGAAGTTGTCCATGAGCCCGGAGACGACCGAGCCCTCCTTGGCCATCGTGACGAAGAGCTCACCCGGCGCGCCCTCTTCGTACATGCCCACGGTCATGTAGCCCTCGTGGCCGCCGATCGAGAACTTGTGCGTGATCGAGCGGCGCTCGTCCGCGAGGCGCCGGCGCGCGAGGCGCTCGGGCGCGGCGACGGGCGTCTCGTCCGCCTCCGCCTTCTTGTCCTTGCTCGTGTTGAGCGGCTGGCTGCGCTTGCACCCGTCGCGGTAGACGGCGATCGCCTTCAGGCCGAGCCTCCACGCCTCGAGGTACGCCTGCTCGATGTCCTGCGGCGTCGCGCTCGGCGGCATGTTGACCGTCTTCGAGATGGCGCCCGAGAGGAACGGCTGGACCGCGCCCATCATCCGGATGTGGCCCATGTAGTGGATGGAGCGCGTCCCGTTCGACGGCCGGAAGGCGCAGTCGAAGACGGGGAGGTGCTCGGCGACGAGGCCGGGCGCGCCCTCGATCGTCTCCATCTCGTCGATGAACTGGAGGATCGAGTGGATGGTGTCCGGCGCGTATCCGAGCCGCTGCAGCGCGAGCGGCACGGTGTTGTTCACGATCTTGAGGACGCCGCCGCCGACGAGCTTCTTGTACTTCACGAGCGCGATGTCGGGCTCGATGCCCGTCGTGTCGCAGTCCATCATGAAGCCGATGGTGCCCGTCGGCGCCAGCACGGTGACCTGCGCGTTGCGGACGCCGTGCTGCTCGCCCAGGCGGAGCGCGTCCGCCCACGATGCCCGCGCGGCCGCGACGACCTCGGCCGGCGCGAGCTGGCGGTCGATGCGCTCCACCTCCGCGGCGTGCTTGCGTAGGACGTTCAGGCAGGGCTCGCGATTCTTCTCGTAGCCCGCGAACGGGCCCGTCTGGGAAGCGATGCGCGCGCTCATCGCATACGCCTCGCCCGTCATGAGCGCGGAGATGGCGGCGGCGACGGCGCGGCCGGACTCGGAGTCGTACGGGACGCCGCTCGCCATGAGGAGCGCGCCGAGGTTGGCATAGCCGAGCCCGAGCGGACGGTAAGCCTCGCTGTTCTTGCCGATCGCCTCCGTCGGGTAGCGCGCGTTCGAGACCAGGATCTCCTGCGCGAGGATGGTGAGGTCGACCCCGCGCTTGAATGCCTCGGCGTCGAATCCGCCGTCGATCGACCGGAAGTGCATCAGGTTGAGCGAGGCGAGATTACACGCCGAGTCATCGAGGAACATGTACTCGGAGCACGGGTTCGACGCGTTGATCCGGTCGGTGTTGCTGCAGGTATGCCAGGCGTTCACCGTCGAGTCGAACTGCATGCCCGGATCGCCGCACAGCCACGCCGCCTCGGTGATCTTCTTCATCAGATCGCGCGCCTTCACCTTCTCGACGGCCCCGCCGGTCCGCGCGGTGAGCGCCCACTCGCCGTCGGTCTGCACGGCGCGCATGAAGGCGTCGGTCACGCGGACCGAGTGGTTCGCGTTCTGGAAGAAGACGGAGTCGTAGGCGCCGCCGCGCACGTTGAACCCGCCGTCGTAGCCCGCCTCGATGAGCGCCCAGGCCTTCCTCTCCTCGGTGGCCTTCGACTCGACGAACTCCTCGATGTCGGGGTGGTCAGCGTCGAGGATCACCATCTTCGCCGCGCGCCGCGTCTTTCCACCGCTCTTGATGACGCCCGCGTACGCGTCGAAGCCGCGCATGAAGCTCACCGGGCCAGACGCTTCGCCTCCACCGGAGAGCTTCTCCTTCGAGGAGCGGATCTTGGAGAGGTTTGAGCCGGCGCCCGACCCGTACTTGAAGAGCATGCCCTCGGTGTGGGCGAGCCGCAGGATCGAGTCCATCGAGTCGTCGACGGCGTTGATGAAGCACGCGCTGCACTGCGGGTGCTCCTCGACCCCGACGTTGAACCAGACGGGCGAGTTGAACGACATCTTCTGGCGGTAGAGCAGGTGCGAGAGCTCGGCCTCGAACGCGATCGCGTCGTCGTCGGTGGCGAAGTACCCGTCCTTGCGTCCCCACGCGCCGATCGCCCTCACGACGCGCCCGACGAGCTGGCGGACCGAGCGCTCGCGCTGGGGCGAGCCGAGGGCCCCCCGGAAGTACTTGGAGGCGACGACATTGGTCGCGAGCGCCGACCACGTCTTCGGCACCTCGACGTCCTTCTGCTCGAAGATCGCCTTCCCGGACTCGCCGGCGATGCCGGCCGTCCGGAGCTCCCAGGCCAGCTCCTCCGCCGGATCGACGCCCTTGGTGGAGAAGTAGCGGGGAACCGAGAGCCCCTTCTTCACCACCCGCCTGGCCGCCTTGCCGTTGCGCCGCTGCCCGATGACGCTCTCCCGCTCGATCATCTGCTTCCTCCGGTCTCGGGCGCTCTGGCCCGGGCCATCCACGTTCGACCTGTGATCGATCCGTTCTCAAGAACGACGCGAAAAAGTCCCCCGGCCGGCCATCGAACGTGGTCGGGAGATACCTGCTAACAATTTGGAATCACGTCAGGAACTCATTGCCGGGGGCAGGGCTCCCCCGGCTTCCCTCCGCGCGTGCAACGTGCCTGCGAGCCTCGACGGCGTAGCAGGTCCGTCTGACATCCCCGCGACCGCCACTCCCACCGCCAGCTCCGCGCCGCCAGCGCCCATCGAGCGCTTCGCCGCCCCCAAGGACGACACGTGGACTCTATGGAGGCGAGCGTACATGGTCAAGCACCAAACTACAATATATGGTGGTGCGGTGTATCGTCAAACACAACCTGCTGGATTTTGGGGGTGTTCCTCACGTCGGTGCGCCCATGCCGGACGAGTCGAGCCGTTGCCCCGGTTCCCGCCGCCACGCGCACGCACCGGGCGGGCATGTTAAAAGCAGCGCCTCCGATGCCCGAAGAGAACCAGCACATTCGCAACTTCTCCATCATCGCGCACATCGATCACGGGAAATCCACGCTCGCCGATCGGCTGCTCGAGGCGACGGGCACCGTCACCAAGCGCGAGGCGCAGGCCCAGTTCCTCGACAACATGGAGCTCGAGCGCGAGCGCGGGATCACCATCAAGGCCCAGACCGTCCGCATGGCCTACCGCGCCCAGGACGGGAAGGACTACGAGCTCAACCTCATCGACACGCCCGGGCACGTCGACTTCGCGTACGAGGTCTCGCGCTCGCTCGCCGCCTGCGAGGGCGCGGTCCTGGTGGTGGACGCGAGCCAGGGCGTCGAGGCACAGACGCTCGCGAACGTCTACCAGGCACTCGACCACGATCTCGAGATCATCCCGGTCATCAACAAGATCGACCTGCCCTCGGCGGACGTGGAGGGCGTGCGCCGCGAGATCGAGGAGGTGATCGGCCTCGATGCGAAGGACGCGGTGCCGACCTCGGCCAAGGAGGGCATCGGGATCGTCGAGATCCTCGAGCAGATCGTGAAGAAGGTGCCGCCGCCCGCCGGAGACCCGCAGGCGTCGCTCAAGGCCATCATCTTCGACTCCTGGTACGACTCGTACCGGGGCGTCGTCATGCTGGTCCGCATCTTCGAGGGCGCCCTCGCGCCGAAGCAGAAGATCCAGCTCTGGTCGAACAAGCGGGAGTTCGAGGTCCAGGAGCTGGGGGTGTTCGCGCCCTTCTCGCGCCCGGTGTCGAGGCTCATGGCGGGCGAGGTGGGCGTGGTGGTCGCGAACGTGAAGGACGTCCACGACGCGAAGGTCGGGGACACCATCACCGAGGTGGGCAAGCCCACCGACGAGCCGTTCCCCGGCTTCAAGGTCATGAAGCCGATGGTCTTCTCGGGCGTCTTCCCGATCGACGCCGCCGACTACGACGGCCTGCGCGACGCGCTCACGAAGCTGCGCCTCAACGACTCGGCGTTCACGTTCGAGCCGGAGACGTCGCAGGCGCTCGGCTTCGGGTTCCGCTGCGGGTACCTCGGCCTCCTCCACATGGAGATCGTGCAGGAGCGGCTGGAGCGCGAGTACGAGCTGTCGCTCATCACGACGGCGCCGTCGGTCGTCTACCGGGTCACCGACACGCAGGGCGCGGTGCAGGAGATCGACAGCCCCGCGAAGCTGCCGCCGGTGCAGAAGATCGCGAAGCTCGAGGAGCCCATCCTCACCTGCCACATCCACGGCCGCGTGGACGACGTGGGCGCGATCCTGAAGCTCTCCCAGGACCGCCGCGGGGTCCAGCGCGACCTCAAGTACATCGGCACCCGCCGCGTCCAGATCACCTACGAGATCCCGCTGGCCGAGGTGGTCTTCGACTTCTTCGACAAGCTGAAGAGCGTCTCGCGCGGCTACGCCAGCCTCGACTACGAGCTGAAGGGGTACCAGGAAGCCGACCTCGTGAAGCTCGACTTCCTCCTCAACGGGGAGCCGGTCGACGCCCTCAGCGTCATCGTGCACCGCGAGAACTCGTACCAGCGCGGGCGCGAGCTGTGCGGCCGCCTCAAGGAGGTCATCCCGAAGCAGATGTACGAGGTGGCCATCCAGGCCGCCATCGGCGCCAAGGTCATCGCGCGCGAGACCGTGAAGGCGTACCGGAAGAACGTCCTCGCGAAGTGCTACGGCGGCGACATCTCGCGCAAGCGCAAGCTCCTCGAGAAGCAGAAGGAGGGGAAGAAGCGCATGAAGCAGGTGGGCTCCGTCGAGATCCCGCAGGAGGCCTTCCTCGCGGTCCTGAAGGTGGAGGATTGAGCCGCAGCGCGTCGGCCGCGCCAACGCCGTTCGCGGTCGAGCGAGAGGAGGCGCTCCGCTACGCCGCCGCGACGCGGCGCTTCCTCGAGCGGCGGGGGCGGCGGGTGCCGGCGGCGGCGCGGGAGCAGGCGCTCGCCGTGGCCGCCGAGCTGGAAGCGGCGGTGGCCGCGGCGGATCCGGAGCGGCTCGCGGCCGCCAGCCATCGCGCCGACGTCCTCTGGCGTGACCACCTGTCGCTCGCGGCGCGGAAGACGGCGGTGCGCGAGCTCGCCGAGTCGGTGCTGGTCGCGCTGGTGGTGGCGCTGGCGCTGCGCGGCTTCGTGGTCGAGGCGTTCAAGATCCCGTCCGCGTCGATGGTGCCGTCGCTGCTCGTCGGCGATCACATCCTCGTCTCGAAGCTCTCGTACGGGGTGCGGCTTCCGCTCGCGAACCGCTGGATCGCGCGCTGGTCCGACCCCCGCCGCGGCGACGTGGTCGTGTTCGCCAACCCGCGCGAGCCCGGGCGCGACTACATCAAGCGCGTGATCGGGCTGCCGGGCGACGTGGTCGAGCTGCGCGACCAGGTCGTGTACGTGAACGGCGTGCCGCAGCCGCGCAAGGCCGCCGGCGACGTGACCTACGACGAGCAGAGCGACTCGACGGGGCAGTGGTGGACGGACACCTGCCCGGCCTGGCGCGAGGTGCTCGCGCGCGGCCCGATCGTGTCGCCGACGAGCGCCATTCCGGATGCGCTCGCCTCGGCGTACGAGGCAGCGTCGTCGGACGGGGTCTCGGAGCACCTCGTCGTGCAGTGCCGGCGCGCCCGGTACGGCGAGCGCGAGGGTCCGTTCGAGCGCGTCGAGCCCGGGAACGTCTTCGTCCTCGGGGACAACCGCGACCGCTCCGCCGACAGCCGCTCCGCGGGTGGCTGGCAGGTGCCGCTCGCGAACGTCAAGGGGAAGGCCACCGTGGTCTGGTGGAGCTGGGGGCGATCCGGGTGGTCGCCCTGGCGCGGCGACGCCGGCCTCCGCGTCGAGCGGCTTTTCAAACCGATCGAGTAGCGCTAGAAACCCCATATCCCATGCCCACCGCCCGGAAGACGCCTCGCCTCCTCGAAGCGAGGGGCGCGATCACCTCGGTCGGGCTCGCGATGCTCCTCGCGGCCGCCGCGGGCGCGTATCTGACGTGGATGTGGGTACCCGTCTACACGGCGCACTACGAGGTGAAGCAGATCGTGCGGCAGTTCGGGAACGAGGCCGTCAAGAACCCGAACGACGCCCTGCTCGTCGCGGCGATGATCGCGAAGATCAGGGCGCTCCAGAACGTAGAGAGCGTCGGACCCGACGGGCGCCTGCTGAGCCGCCCGGCCATCGAGGTGCGTCCGCAGGACGTGACCTGGGAGCGCGTCGAGCCCTCGTCGCTCCACGTCGCGTTCGACTACGATCGCGAGGTCGTGTTCCCGTTCCTCGAGCGCTCGACCGAGAGTGTCATGCGAGTCGACCTGACGATGGACGTTTCCGTCGCGAACTGGGGTTCTCCACGGTGAGGGAGCGCAGCGTGATGAACGCCGAAGGCATCGAGCGCGCGCTGAAGCGCATGGCCCGCGAGGTGGTGGAGCGCGCCCGCGACGGGGAGATCGCGATCGTGGGGATCCGGCGGGGCGGGGTGCACCTCGCCGAGCGCCTCCGGCGCGAGCTCGCCGGCGCCGGCCGGGCCGTTCCCATCGGGACCCTCGACATCGCGCTGTACCGCGACGACCTCTCGGAGCACGCCAGCGCGCCGGTGGTCGGGCCGACCGACATCCGCTTCCCCGTCACCGGGAAGACCATCGTCCTCGTGGACGACGTGCTCTACACGGGTCGCACCGTGCGAGCGGCGCTCGACGAGCTCGTCGACTTCGGGCGGCCGCGCCGCGTCCTGCTCGCGGTGCTGGTCGACCGCGGCGGCCGCGAGCTGCCCATCGCCCCCGACGTGGTGGGGGCCCAGCTCGCGGTGCCGGACGACGAGCAGGTCGAGGTGAGGCTCGTCGAGGGCGGGGCCGCGGAGGACGCGGTGGTCGTGAAGCCGAGGGGGCACGCGTGATCGGACGCCACAGGCATCTCACGGGGCTCGAGCCCCTCTCGCGCGACGAGATCGTCTCCGTGCTGCAGCTCGCGACCTCCATGAAGGAGGTGCTGCGGCGCCCCATCAAGAAGGTGCCCACCCTGCGCGGCAAGGCGGTGGTGAACCTCTTCTTCGAGGCCTCCACCCGCACGCGGACCTCGTTCGAGACCGCGGCCAAGGTCCTCTCCGCCGACGCGGTGAACTGGACGTCGTCCACCTCGTCGGTGACGAAGGGGGAGACGCTCGTCGACACCGCCCGCAACATCGAGGCGATGCACCCGGACGTGCTCGTCATCCGCCACCCGGCGAGCGGCGCGCCACAGCTCGTCGCCGACCGCGTCTCCTGCTCCGTCGTCTCGGCGGGCGACGGCGCGCACGAGCACCCGAGCCAGGGCCTCCTCGACCTCTACACGCTCGCCGAGCACTTCACGGCGCAGGCCGGGAAGCAGGACGGGCCGCCCGACTTCGGGACCCTGGCCGGCAAGACCGTCGCCATCGTGGGCGACGTCTCCCACTCGCGCGTGGCGCGCTCGAACCTGCACGGGCTCGGCAAGCTCGGGGCGAAGGTGCGGCTGTGCGGCCCGCCCACCATGATCCCGCAGGGCATCGAGGCGCTCGGCGCGACCGTCCACCACCAGCTCCGAGCGGCGGTGGAGGGGGCCGACGCCGTCATGATGCTCCGCATCCAGCACGAGCGCATCGGCGACCCGCTCATCCCGGGCACGCGCGAGTACTCGAAGTTCTGGGGGCTCAACGAGAAGAAGGCGGCGGAGTGGCTCACGCCCTCCTGCGTCATCCTCCACCCGGGCCCGATCAACCGCGGCGTCGAGCTCTCGCCCGAGGTGGCGGACGGGGAGCGCAGCGTCATCCTCGACCAGGTCGAGAACGGGGTGGCGGTGCGGATGGCGATCCTCTACCTGCTCGCCGGCGGCGCGCAGGAGCCGGCCGCGGAGCGCGCATGACGAGCGAGACCATCTTCATCGAGGGCGGGCGCGTCATCGACCCCGCGAGCGGCACCGACGGCGTCCGCACCGTCGTCGTGCGCGAAGGGCGCATCGCCGAGGTCGGCGAGCGCATCGAGCGCCCGCGCGACGCGCGCGCCGTCGACGCGCGGGGTCGCTGGGTCGTTCCCGGGCTCATCGACCTGCACGTCCATCTCCGCGAGCCGGGGCAGGAGTACAAGGAGACGGTCGAGACGGGCACGCGCGCCGCGGTGGCGGGCGGGTTCACCGCGGTGTGCGCCATGCCGAACACGGTGCCGGTGAACGACAACACGAGCGTCACGGAGCTGGTCCTGGCGCGCGCGGCGGCGGCGGGGCTCGCCCGCGTCCACCCGGTGGGCGCCATCTCGAAGGGCTCCAAGGGCGAGGACCTGGCGGAGTACGGGGAGCTCAGGGCGGCAGGGTGCGTGGCGGTCTCCGACGACGGCAAGCCCGTCGCCTCGTCGGCCCTCATGCGGCGCGCGCTCGAGTACGCGCTCGTCTTCGACCTGCCCGTCGCCGTCCACGAGGAGGACCTCGGCCTCGTCGGCAAGGGCGTCATGAACGAGGGTCCGGCCGCGACGCGCCTCGGCCTGAAGGGCGCGCCGGCCGCCTCCGAGGACGTCATGGTGCTGCGCGATCTCGCGCTCGCCGAGCTGACCGGCGGCCGCCTCCACGTCCAGCACGTCTCGACGGCGGGCAGCGTGCGCGCCGTGCGCGAGGCGAAGCGGCGCGGGCTCCGCGTCACGGCGGAGGTGACGCCCCACCACCTCGCGCTCACCGACGAGGACGTGGCGCGGTCGCGCTACGACACGTCCTTCAAGATGAACCCGCCGCTCCGGTCCGCGGCCGACGTGAGAGCGCTGCGCGAGGCGCTCGCCGACGGCACCCTCGACTGCATCGCCACCGACCACGCGCCGCACTCGGCGGTCGAGAAGGACCTCGAGTTCGACGCCGCCGCGAACGGCATCGTCGGGCTCGAGACCGCGTTCGCCGTGTGCCTCGGGCTCGTGCGCGAGGGCGCCCTCTCGGAGAAGCGGCTCGTGGAGGCCTTCACCGCCTCGGCGGCGCGCGTCTTCGCGCTGCCCGGCGGCGCCCTGGCGAGGGGCGCCCCGGCCGACGTGGCCATCCTCGATCCCGGCCTGGAGTGGCGCTGCGAGCCCGCGCGCTTCCTGTCGAAGAGCAGGAACTCGCCGTGGAAGGGCGCCCTGCTGGTGGGCCGCTGCACCCACACGTTCGTGGGCGGGCGGCTCGTGCACGAGCTTTCCAAGGGAGAACGATGAAGCGCGCGATCCTGGCTCTCGCCGACGGCAGCGTCTTCGAGGGGACGAGCTTCGGCGCGGCGGGGGAGGCCACCGGCGAGGTGGTCTTCAACACGTCCATGACCGGTTATCAGGAGATCCTGACGGATCCCTCCTACGTCGGGCAGATGGTCTGCATGACCTATCCCGAGCAGGGGAACTACGGCGTGAACGGCGCCGACCAGGAGTCAGCGAAGCCGCACGCGACCGGGTTCATCGTACGGCACTGGGCGGGCCAGCCGTCCTCGTGGCGCGCCGACGCGAGCCTCGAGGAGTACCTCCGGCAGTACGGGATCGTCGGCATCGCCGGCATCGATACGCGGCGGCTGACGCGGCACCTGCGCACCGCGGGCGCCCAGATGGGCGTCATCGCGACCGGCGCGACCGCCGCGGCGCTCGTCGAGCGCGCCCGCGCGCTGCCCGGGATGGAGGGGCAGGACCTCGCGAACCTCATCTCCACGAAGCAGCGCTACGTCTGGAGCGAGCGCGGCGCCGACTGCTACGGGGAGGGCGAGCGGTCCCAGCTCCCTGCGCCGCGGTTCCACGTCGTCGCGTACGACTGGGGCCTCAAGCGCGCCATGCTGCGGCTCCTCTCGGAGGCGGGCTGCAAGGTGACGGTCGTGCCGAGCGCGACGACGGCCGAGGAGACGCTGGGGCTCCAGCCGGACGGCGTCTTCCTCACGAACGGCCCCGGCGATCCGGCCGCGGTGAGGGGCGGTCGCGAGGCGGTGGCGGGGCTGCTCGGCAAGGTCCCGGTCTTCGGCATCTGCCTCGGGCACCAGATCCTGGCGCTCGCGGTCGGGGCGAGGACCTACAAGCTGAAGTTCGGGCACCGCGGCGCGAACCAGCCGGTGAAGGACCTCGCCACCGGGAAGGTGGACATCACCTGCCAGAACCACGGGTTCGCGGTGGACGACCGCGCCCTCGGCAAGCGCGCGCGGGTCACGCACGTGAACCTCAACGACGGCACGGTGGAGGGGATCGAGGTGCTCGACGCGCCGGCGTTCAGCGTCCAGTACCACCCGGAGTCGTCGCCGGGCCCGCACGACGCGCGGCAGCTCTTCGGGCGGTTCGTCCGAATGATGGAGCAGCGCCGATGATGCTCTCGGAGCTTCACGAGAAGCTCCTCTCCTGGGCCACCGCAGAGCCGCGGAAGGAGGAGCTGCTCGCGGCGCGCCGCGACTGGTTCGACCGGCACGGCGAGCCGCACGAGGAGGACAAGAGCTTCGAGACCCGGATGAACGGGATGCTCGACTACTACCTGTACGACTTCCATCCGCCGGGCTCG
>DASWDS010000399.1:0-6166 GCA_036395165.1 Anaeromyxobacteraceae bacterium
CCCCGACCCCGACCCCGACCCCGACCGCGACCGCGACCCCGCGCCCTCTCGCCGCGGCCAGCCTCTCCGTCCACGTCGTCCCCTGGGCCATCGTGACCATCGACGGCGCCGAGGCGGGCGAGACACCCATCGACCGGCAGCTCCCCGCCGGCCGACACCGGCTGCGCGCCTCGCACCCGCAGCTCGGGACCGAGGAGCTCCGCGTCACGCTCGCGCCGGGCCAGCGCTTCGTGTGGAAGCCGAAGCTCTCGAAGTAGCGCAGCCCATCCCGATGACGCTCGAACGCTGAGCCCGCCCCCGCGGGCGAGCGATCGCACCTCCACCCACACGCCGGGCCCAGCCGGGTCGGCAGATGGCGGTTGACGTGATCGCTTGATTGTCCTATTTTCAATGTCAACTTTTCAGTAGTGTATTTAGAATAGCGTCACTTCGAGTGGAGCCGAGACCGGATGCCGTTCCTCCTGCAGCCCGCCGACGTCGACCGCATCGAGCGCGAGCGCGCCGGCGGGGTCACGAGCGGCGAGGTCGTCCGGCTGTTCGAGGCGCGCGGTGCGCGGCTCTCGGCGGCGACGTTCCGGAAGTACGTGCAGGCGGGGCTCCTGCCGCGCAGCCGGCGCGTCGGCCGCAAGGGCAAGCACACCGGCTCGACCGGCCTCTACCCGGTGTCGGTCGTGCGCCGCGTCGACCTCATCAAGCGGATGATGGCCGAGGGCCTCACGCTCGAGGACATCCGCGACAGCTTCGTCGCGGTGAAGCACAGGCTGGAGGACGTCGAAGGCGGCTGGGCCGATCTCGTGGGTGAGCTGGTGCAGCGGGCGCGCAAGCACCCGCGCCGGCGCGAGGTCGAGCGGGAGCTGGTGCGCGCCGAGCGCGAGATGCGGTCCGCGCTGCGGCGCATCGAGCGGGTGGGTGGACGCATCGCGACCGTGCGCTCCGGGGCGCAGGAGCGCGCGGGCTGAGGACGGGAGGCGCCGAGGGGCGCCATGGCGTGGTGAACGGGCCGCCATCTGGGGCGGCGGGCGGGTCAGGGCGGGACGGAGGGCGGGATGAGCGAGGCGAGGCGGAGCGATCAGCCGACAGGGCCGGAACCGGAGGCGCAGCAGGACCCCGCGGCGGGCGAGGCGCAAACCGGAGCGGACGGCGAGGGCGAGCGCGGGCGGAGCCGCTCGAAGACGATGTCGCGAAAGGAGATCGCGCGGGACCTGCGGCGGCAGCGCGCGCTCGGGCTCGTCGATCCCGAGCTGGAGCAGACCATCCAGGAGATCGAGCAGGCGCGGCCGAGGTCGCGCGCGGAGTGCGCCAACGCGGCGCGGCCGTGCATGTTCGTCTCCTGCAAGCACCACCTGTACCTGGACGTGAACCCGGAGACGGGCTCCATCAAGCTGAACTTCCCGGACAGGGAGATCTGGGAGCTCGACGAGACCTGCGCGCTCGACGTCGCCGACCGGGGCGGCATCACGCTCGAGGAGGTGGGGACGATCATGAACCTCACCCGCGAGCGCATCCGCCAGGTCGAGACGCGTGGGCTGCTCAAGCTGCGCGCCATCGCCGAGGACGAACCGCGGGTCCCGCCCGAGCCGCGCGTGAAGCCCGACAAGCCCTAAGGGCGCGGGATCGTTCGGCTTCGGCCCGGCGCGGCGCGCCGCGTCGCAGCTCGCGCTCGGTCCTTGAGTTTCGACGGCGCGGACGCTACAAGGGGCACCCTTTCCACGAGGTGCCCTCATGGTCCGCCGCGCCATCCTCTCCGTGTCCGACAAGGCCGGACTCGTGCCCTTCGCCCGGCGCCTGGCGGCGAAGGGCGTCGAGCTCGTCTCGACGGGGGGCACCCAGCGCGCCCTCGCGGATGCCGGCTTGAAGGTCGTCCCGGTGGGCGAGTTCACGCAGGCTCCCGAGATCCTGGGCGGCCGCGTGAAGACCCTCCACCCGCGCGTCCACGGCGGCATCCTCTACCGGCGCGGCCTCGAGTCGGACGAGGCGGAAGTGAAGGCGCGCGACATCGTCCCCATCGACGTGGTGGTGGTGAACCTCTACCCGTTCCGCGAGGCCGTCGCGGCGGGCAAGTCCTTCGCCGAGTGCGTGGAGGAGATCGACATCGGCGGCCCGTCCATGGTCCGGGCGGCGGCGAAGAACGCCGCTCACGTGGCGGTGGTGGTGGATCCGGCCGACTACGACCGCGTGGCGGGCGAGATCGAGCAGAGCGGCGCGATCGGCGAGCCGACGCGCTATTACCTCATGCGCAAGGCATTCGCGCACACCGCCGCCTACGACGCGGCCATCGCCGAGTACCTGACCGCGCGCGGCGCCCCGGCGAGCGAGCCGCGGCACTTCCCCGACGTCCTCGCCGCGCTCTACGAGAAGGTCCAGGACCTCCGGTACGGCGAGAACCCGCACCAGGCCGGCGCCTTCTACCGGCAGCCGCGCGAGCCCGACGAGCCGAACGTCGCCTTCGCGCCCGTGCTCCAGGGGAAGGAGCTCTCCTACAACAACCTGCTCGACCTCGAGGCGGCGCTCGCCTGCGTGAAGGAGTTCGACCAGACCGCGTGCGTCATCATCAAGCACAACACGCCCTGCGGCGTGTCGCTGGGGGAGACGCCCGCCGAGGCGTTCGCGCTGGCCCGCGCCTGCGATCCCGTCTCCGCCTTCGGCGGCATCGTCGCGCTCAACCGGCCCGTGGACGCCGCGGCCGCGAAGGAGCTCACCGACCTCTTCCTCGAGTGCATCATCGCGCCGTCCTACACCGCCGAGGCGCGGGCGGCGCTCGGGTCGAAGAAGAACCTGCGCCTCCTCGAGAGCGCGCGCCTCGCGGACCCGCGGAGCACGTGGAAGCGGCGCCCGGAGGAGGCGCGCGAGCTGCGCTCGGTCGTGGGCGGGCTGCTCGTCATGGACCGCGACCTCGGGCGCGTGCGCCGCGAGGACTGCACCCTCATGACGAAGCGCGCGCCGACGGAGCAGGAGTGGAAGGACCTCCTCTTCGCCTGGAAGGTGGTGAAGCACGTGAAGTCGAACGCGATCGTCTTCGCGCAGGGGGACCGCACGACCGCCATCGGGGGCGGCCAGACGAGCCGCGTCGAGTCGGTGAAGACCGCGGTCATGAAGGCGGCGCTCGAGGTGCGCGGGTCGTGCGTCGCGTCGGACGCGTTCTTCCCGTTCAAGGACGGCGTCGAGGAGATCATCAAGGCGGGCGCGACCGCCATCATCCAGCCGGGCGGCTCCGTCCGGGATCGCGAGGTGGTCGCGACCGCCGACGCCGCCGGGGTCGCCATGGTGGCGACCGGCATGCGCCACTTCCGGCACTGATCACCGGCGCTTGCGGCCCACCGCCCGCGCTCGCCCACCCCGGCCGGCGCGGCCCCGCTGTGATATGGATCGCCCTCCCATGCGCATCCTCGTCGTCGGCTCCGGCGGCCGCGAGCACGCCCTCGCCTGGAAGATCTCGCAGAGCCCGCTCGTCCGCGAGGTCTACTGCGCTCCCGGGAACCCCGGGATCGCGCGCGTCGCCCAGCTCGTGCCGGTGCGCGCCGACGCCGTGGAGGACGTCGTCCGGGAGGCGCGCGCGCTCCGGATCGACCTCGTGGTGGTCGGCCCCGAGGCGCCGCTCGTGCTGGGGCTCGCCGACCGGCTCGCTCGCGAGGGCATCCTCGCCTTCGGGCCCACCGCCGCGGCGGCCGAGATCGAGGGGTCGAAGGCGTTCGCGAAGGACGTCATGCTGGCGGCCGGGATCCCGACCGCCGAGCACGGCACCTTCGAGGAGCTCGAGCCCGCGCTCGCGTTCGCGAGGGCGCGCGGCGGGCGGGTCGTGGTGAAGGCCGACGGCCTCGCCGCCGGCAAGGGCGTCGTCGTCGCGGGCGGCCCGGGCGAGGCCGAGGCGGCGCTCCGCGACATGCTCGTCGGCCGCATCCACGGCCGGGCGGGCGCGAAGGTCGTCGTCGAGGAGCGGCTCGAGGGCCCCGAGGCGAGCGTGATCGCGCTCGCGGACGGCGAGCGCGTGCGGCTCCTCCCGGCGGCGCAGGACCACAAGCGCGTCGGCGACGGCGATCGGGGACCGAACACCGGTGGCATGGGCGCCTTCTCGCCCACGCCGCACGTGACGCCCGAGGTGGCGCGCGAGGTGGAGGAGCGCGTGCTCCTGCCGGCCCTGCGGGAGCTCGCGAGGCGCGGCCGCCCCTTCCGCGGCGCGCTCTACGCGGGGCTCATGCTCACGCCGCGGGGGCTGCGCGTCCTCGAGTTCAACGCGCGGCTGGGCGATCCCGAGACGCAGCCGCTCATGATGCGCGTGGCGGGCGACATCGTCCCGGCGCTGCTCGCCGCGGCGCGCGGCGATCTCTCGCAGGTCCGGCTCGAGATCGACCCCCGCGCCGCGATCGGCGTCGTCCTGGCCGCCGAGGGATATCCGGCGAAGCCGGTGGCGGGGGACGCCATCGAGGGCGCGGGCGGCCCCTTCGCCGGCGACGTGCAGGTGTTCCACGCCGGGACGGCGCTCGGCGCCGACGGCCGCGTCATCGCCTCGGGCGGGCGCGTCCTCACGGTATGCGCGCTCGGCGCCGACCTCGCGGCGGCGCGCGGCCGCGCCTACGCCGCCCTGGGCCGGATCCGGCTGCGCGGCGGCCACTACCGCAGCGACATCGGGCTGGCGGCACGTCAGGGAGGGTGACATGAAACCGAAGGTGCTCATCCTGATGGGCTCGGACTCGGACTGGGAGGTCATGTCCGAGGCGAAGAAGGCGCTCGACGAGATGGGCGTCCTGTGCGACGTCCACGTGTCGTCCGCGCATCGCACGCCGGAGCGGACGGGCCGGCTCGCGCGCGAGGCGGCCGGCCGCGGGATCGAGGTGGTCATCTGCGGCGCGGGCGCGGCGGCGCACCTCGCCGGCGTCGTCGCGTCGGAGACCGAGCTGCCGGTCCTCGGCGTGCCGCTCGCCGCGACCGAGCTGCGCGGCCTCGACGCGCTCCTCGCCACGCTGCAGATGCCGGGCGGCGTCCCGGTGGGCACCCTCGGGATCGGCAAGCCGGGAGCGCGCAACGCCGGCCTCCTCGCGGCCCGCATCCTGGGCCGCTCCGACGGCGCGATCGCGGCGAAGGTGCGCGAGCAGCGCGAGCGGATGGCGCGCGACGTCGAGGCGAAGGACGCCGCGCTCCAGGCGCTGCTCGCCGCGACGGAGAAGAAGTAGCGGGAGTGTCGCTCCTCGACCGCTACCTGGCGCGGGAGATCCTGCTCCCCTTCGCGGCGGGGCTCCTCTTCCTGACCCAGATCCTGCTCGCGACGCAGATCCTGGCGCAGGCGGACGTGCTCCTCGGGTCGGGGGTGTCCGCGCTCGACCTCGGCGCGGTCACGATCGACCTCGTCCCCCACTTCCTCGGCTACGTCCTCCCCATCTCGTTCCTCCTCGGCGCGGTGGTCGGGACGGGGCGCCTCGCGGAGGACCGGGAGCTCGTCGCGCTCGGCGCCGCCGGGCTCTCCCCGACGCGCCTCGTGCGCATCCCCGTCGCGCTCGGGATCGGCGTGGCCGCGCTCGCGCTCTGGGTGGGGCTCGCGCTCGAGCCGGCCGGGCTGCGCGACGCGCGCGTGCGGGTGAACGACCTCATCCGCAAGAACGTGACGAGCGACGTTCGGGCGGGGGTCTTCTACGAGGACATCCCCGACCTGACGCTCTACGCGGAGGGCACGAAGGGCGGCCGCTGGAGCAACGTGCTCATCTCGGACCGCACCGACCCGGCCGCGCCGCTCCTCGCGCTGGCGGAGCGGGGGCGCCTCGAGCCCGCCGGGGCGGGGCAGGGGATGCGCCTCGTCCTCGACCGCGGCGAGGTGCATCGCGAGGAGCCGCGCGCCGACGAGTACGTGGCCGCCCGCTACGACCGCGCGACCATCACGCTCGGCGTGGGCCAGACGCTCTCCGATCGGAACCGCCTCGTGGGCTCCCCCTTCGAGCTGCGCCCGGGCGAGATCGTCGCCCGCGCGCGGGCGGCGAAGGATCCGGAGGAGGTCCGCCGCTGGTGGACGTTCCTGCACCGGCGCATCGCGGGGCCGATCGCGATCCTCGCCTTCGCGCTCCTCGCGCTGCCGATCGCCGCCTCCCGGCGGGGCGGGCGCGCCTTCGGGTACGCCGCGACCATCGTGGCGGTGGTCGCGTACTACGCGGTGCTGCGCTTCGGCGAGGGCCTCTCGCAA
>DASWDS010000400.1:0-6450 GCA_036395165.1 Anaeromyxobacteraceae bacterium
TGAGAACATCACCGGAGGTCACCATGCACCAGACCGCTCCTGCCGCTCTCGATTCCGCCGCTCTCTCCCGCCGCCTCTCCGAGCTCGCCGAGCACGAGCGCGAGGTCCAGGTCGAGTTCCTTCTCCATCTCGACGAGTACGATCGCCGCCGTGCCTATTTGGAGGAAGGCTACGATTCCCTCTGGGCCTACTGCCAGCGAGCGCTTCTCCTGCGAGAGGGTCCTGCCGCCCTGCGCATCACCTCCATGCGCGCGCTGCGCCGGTTCCCGGTGCTCGCCGAGATGCTCCGCGATGGCCGCCTTTGCTTGTCGACGATGCGCCTCCTCGAGCCCATCCTCACGAACGAGAACGCGCCCGACCTCCTCGCGCGCGCCGCGGGGAAGTCGAAGGCGGATGTGGAACGCCTCGTCGTCATGATCCAGCCGCGGGCGGTCCCGAAGGAGGGCGTGCGCAAGCTGCCCGCCCGTGCCGCACCGCCGAGCGCGCCTGCGCTGCCCATCGCGCCAGTCGAGGCGGGCGCCGCAACGACGGACGCACTTTGGCCCGAGCCCGTCGCGATGCCGCTCGCGCCCTCGCGTGTGACGCGCCCGACGCTCCGGCCCGTGGCGGAGGACACGTTTTCGCTGACAGTCACGGTGGACGCGGCCTTCATGGCGGAGCTGGACGAGCTGAAGGCGCTCCTCTCGCACAAGGTCGCGAATGGCCACCTCGGGACGGTGCTGCGGGAGGCCGTGCGCTGCGCGATCGAGAAACACGGGAAGAGGAAGGGTGCCGTCGAGCCGGCGCGCAAGGTCTCGAAGAAGGGGCGAGCACCGCACAGCTCGCCCGAGGGCGGCAGGGCGCGCGCGCCGATTCCGGCCGACGTGAAGCGCGAGGTCTACAAGCGCGACGAGGGGCGCTGTGCCTACGTTGCCCCGGACGGCCGACGGTGCGGGAGCAAATGGAGGCTGGAGCTCCACCACATCGTCGAAGCCGCGCTCGGCGGCCCTTCGACGGTCGACAATCTTTCCCTGCGGTGCCGTTCGCACAACGTCTTTCACGCCGAGGCGACCTTCGGACGCGCGCACATGGCGCAGTTCCGCCGCAATAAGCCCCAGATGGGTGAAGTTGCTGATCCCAGAACAAGCGCGCGTCGCAGCGACACGCTGGCCGAGCCCGTCCTTCCACTGGAGCCCGCTGCTACGTGACGGACTGCGCAGCGGCAGGTGGTTCGAGCTTCGCTACACTGAACCCGCACGGAGCGTGCCCATGACCGTACCCCAAGACGTCACATACGCCTCCCAGCAGCTTCAGGAGTGGCTGCTGGACTTGAAGCAACGCGCGCTACTGGGATCGACGAATGGGAGCTACGCGATGCTGCGCGCTGTGTTGCACGAAGCGCGCGATCGGTTGCTGATCGACGACGCGCTTCGATTCGCTGACGCGCTGCCGCCCCTCGTGAGGGGGATCATGCTGGAGAGCTGGCACCCGCTCGACGCGATTCCATCGACGCGCCCGCCGGTTCTCGACGCCGTGAAGGCGCGATTGGAACCGCACCACCCGCCGCCAGAATCGATAGTCGAGGACGTCTTGGCGGTGCTGGCCCATCGCACCCATCCCCATCTCCTGCACGCGATCGCCGAGCACCTGCCGCCGGAATTCCAATCACAATGGCGCGCAGCGACCGACGTCCCATCGCCCTGAGGGCGGCGCCGCTGTTGCGAAGATCGCGGCCACTCAGGCGATCACGAACGCGACCGCCGTCGATGCGCGACCGCCGCCCGCTCGGGTGGCTCCGCATCTCGCCGAACCTACGGCTTGCATTCACACCCCGCCCGGCTCCACCTGTGCCGTATGGCGGACGTCGCGGCGCCGGCCCGGGTTCTCCCGCATGCCGGGCGCGAACGCGACGGCGGTGTTCCGGCCGGCGCGCTTCGCGGCGAAGAGCGCGGCGTCGGCGCTGTCCACCAGGGTCGCGAGATCGCGCGCGTCGTCGGGGAAGGTGGCGACCCCCACCGAGATCGTGATCTTCCCGCCCGGCTGGCCGGCGTCGTGCTCGAGCGGCGTCGCGGCGACGAGCTGGCTCACCTTCTCCGCGACCTCGAGCGCCGCCGCGCGATCGGCCCGCGGCAGCACGAGCGCGAACTCCTCGCCCCCGTAGCGGGCGACGGTGTCGATCTTGCGGACGGCGCCGCCGAGCAGCTCGCCGACGCGGCGGAGCGTCGCGTCGCCGGCGAGGTGGCCGTGCGCGTCGTTGATCTCCTTGAAGTGATCGACGTCCACCATCGCGACGGCGCAGGCGTGCGAGAAGCGCTCCGAGCGCTCCAGCTCCAGCTCCAGCCGCGCGAAGAGGCTGCGCCGGTTGTGGAGCCCGGTGAGCGCGTCGGTGAGCGAGAGCGCCACCGCGCGCTCGTGGAGGCGCGCGTTCGCGATCGCCATCGCGGCCTGGCTCGCCACCGATTGCAGGAAGCGGACCTCGTCGTCGCCGAAGGCGTCCACCACCGGGCGGAAGAAGTCGAGCACGCCGACGCACTCCCCCTGGACGATCATCGGCACGGCCAGGGCCGAGCCGTGGTGGCCGCGCGTCCACCGCTCCACCGGAAAGCGGGCGTCCTCGCGGGTGTCGCGGACGAGCAGCAGCTGCCGCTCCTTCCCGGACCACCCGGCGAGCCCCGCGCCGGGCGCGATCCGCTCGCCCACGACCCCCGACATCCCGAACATGCTCCGGACGACGAGGTCGCCGCTCGGCTCGTCGACGAGGAGCAGCGCGAACGCCTCGAAGCCCAGCGTGCGGCCGACGAGCTCCGTCACGAAGGGGAGGAGCTCGTCGAGCGCCAGCGTGGAGTTGAGCGTGCGCGCGAGGTCCGAGAGCACCGTCAGCTCGCGCAGGCGCCCCTCCAGCCGGCGGTTCGTCTCGTCGAGGAGCCGGTGCTGCGCCTCGAGGCGCGCGTTCAGCGCGAGCTCGCGCTGCATCGACTCCATCGACTCGGCGTCCTCGAGGCGGCGCGCGTGCAGGTCGGTGATGGTCGCGAGCGCCGAGTTGAAGCTCCGCGCCAGCTCGCCGAGCTCGTCCTCCGACTCGACCGGGACGCGGAGCAGGAAGCCGCCCTGCTCCGCGCGCTTCAGCGACGCGATGATGCGCGCGAGCGGCTGCTCGACGAGGAGCCGGACCGCGAGGAGGTGGAGCGCGGACATGACGAGCGCGAGCAGGACGACGAGGGCGAGCAAGACGCCCCACATCCCGGGCGCGACCTCGTGCGTCTCGTTGACCAGGTAGAGGACCCCGACGAGCCCGAGCGCGAGCGAGGGCAGGCCGATGGCGAGGAGGAGCTTGCGCGACAGGCGGGATCGGATCGGATGGGGCATCGCGGCGTCGCCGGAGCCTAGACCTCGCGAGGGACGTCCACAAGCCGGGGCTGTTGCAAAATGCCACCTCCGCCGACAAGAGAGGAGGCTCATGGATCTGCTCTCGAGCGCCCTCCTGGCGGGCTTTCCGCACGGCTTCACGACACGGCACGGCGGCGCGTCCCAGGAACCGTTCGCGAGCTTCAACCTCGGCGGGGCCGTGGGGGACGACGCCGTCCGCGTCGAGGCGAACTGGCAGGCCCTGCAGCGCATGACGGGGCTCGCGTTCGCTCGCGTCCACCAGGTCCATGGCGATCGCGTGGTCGTGGCGCACGACGCGGGTCCTCCCACCGAGGAGGCGGACGCCGTCATCTCGGCGCGGCCGGGCGTCGCCGCGTGCGTGTCCGTCGCCGACTGCGTGCCCGTGCTGATCGGCGACCCGCGCTCGGGCGCGGTGGCGGCGGTCCACGCGGGGTGGCGTGGCACGCTCGCCCACGCCGCCGCGCGCGCCGTGGAGGCGCTCGCCCGTGAGGTCGGCGCCCACCCGGGCGATCTGCTGGCAGCCATCGGCCCTGCCATCGGGCCCTGCTGCTACGAGGTCTCGGCCGACGTCGCGCACGCCTTCCGGCATGACCTCGGCGCCCGCGTGGCGGAGCCGAGGGCTGAAGGCTCCCGGGTGGATCTCTGGCTCGCGAACGAGCTCGTGCTGCGCAAGGCGGGCCTCGGGCAGGAGCGGATCGAGACCCTGGGCCGGTGCACGGCCTGCGAGCCGGATACCTTCTTCTCGCACCGGCGCGATCGCGGCCGGACGGGGCGGCAGGTGGGATTCATCGCACCCGGTCCGGCCGCCCTTTCTTGACTTGATGTCGGCGTAGACCGAGAATTTTCGCGGTCTTCGGGGCTCCCCGTGCGTCGTTCGCGCGCGAAGGGGCTTCCGGCGCAAGGAGCCGCACCCCATGAGAGCGTCCCGCCTCCTCACCCTACTCGTGCTCGTGCCGGCCGCAGCGCTCGCCCAGTCGTCGGCCCTCGAGAGGGCCCGCCAGGCGGGGGCCGACCAGCAGGCCGGAACCGAGGCGCATCAGCGCGCAGCCGATGCCCAGGGCGAGCAGGGCGAGAGCGGACGGGCGGGGATAGCCACGCCCCAGGACCTCCCGGCGGCAGGGGAGCAGCCCGGCATCGACCTCGGGAAGGCTGCCGCCCAGCTCCAGAACGACCCCGACCAGGCCGCGGCTTCCGCGTCGGGAAACACGCCCGAGTCGCCCTCGCGCGACGCCTACACGGTGAAGCCGGGCGACACGCTCTGGGATCTGTCGGGACGGTTCCTCAACAACCCGTGGTACTGGCCGAAGGTGTGGTCGTACAACCCCGAGATCACGAACCCGCACTTCATCTTCCCCGGGAACCTGGTCCGGTTCTCGGGCGGCGCCGACGAGGGGCCGACGCGCGTCGAGCCGGTGCAGCAGGTCGCGGGCGGCCCCGCCGCCGCGCCGGCGGACGAGGACCTGGACGCGCCGCGCGAGCTCGAGGACTTCTCGCGCGCCGACATGAAGAAGCCGCAGCAGATCGGCGACGCGGACGACGTCGCCGTGGTCGGGCCGTACCGCATCGGCTACGTGCCGCCGAAGGGCCTCTACGCTCGCCACGACAGCTTCGTCACGAAGCGCGAGCTCGAGGAGTCGGGCACGATCATGGCGTCGTTCGAGGAGAAGCTGATGCTCTCCATCCACGATCGCGCCTACGCGCGCTTCGCGCAGCCGGTCCAGGTGAAGCCGGGCGAGAGCTACATCCTCTACAAGACCGAGCGCGCCGTGACCCACCCCGTCACCGGGGCGCTCTTCGGGTACCAGTCCACCATCATCGGCGCGGCCAAGGTGGTCGCGGTCGACGACAAGGCGGCGACGATCGAGATCTCGCAGGCGTTCGAGCCCATCGAGCGCGGCGCGCTCATCGGCCCGTGGACGGACAAGCTGCTGAAGCAGGTGCAGCGCCGCCCGAACCAGCGCGCCCTGGACGGCTTCATCATCGCGGCGCAGCAGCGCCTCGTCTCGGAGATCGGCGAGCACCACATGGTCTTCGTGGACAAGGGGCGCGCCGACGGCGTCGAGGAGGGGAACGTCTTCACGGTCGTCCGCTCCGGCGACCCCTACGGCCGAGAGATGAACGAGGCCCAGCTCGACCACAGCCTGCCGAAGGAGGACGTCGGGACGCTCCTCATCGTGGACGCCCAGCAGTCCTCGTCTGCCGCGCTCGTCGTCCGCAGCCTGCGCGAGCTGTACGTCGGCGACAAGGTCGAGATGCGCTCCGCCTCGACGGGGTCGGGCGGCAACTAAGAGAGCCGCCGCGCTCCAAAGCTGGCATCGGGACGGCCCCTCGCGCGCCCAGGCGCGGGTACGCGCGCGAGACGATCGCGGAATACCGCGGAATTTCACGTTTTTGGGGGCAGCTCGGCTGCCCGCATGCTTGACGCTGCTCGGGGCCACGAGTATACGGACCCGCCTCATGGACCCGGTGCGGACCATCGTGCGAGGGGAGGATGGCTGGCCTCCTCGCCTCTCGAGCATCCCCGAGCCTCCCGAGCGCCTACGCGTGCGCGGCAACCTGGGACCGCCCGGCGAGCGCCGCGTCGCCGTGGTCGGATCGCGCGTCGTCGACGGCTACGGCGCCGAGCTGACCCGCGCGATCGTGACCGGCCTCGCGCGTGCCGGCGTCTGCGTCGTGTCGGGCGGCGCTGCCGGGGTCGACGCGGCCGCGCACGAGGCGGCGCTCGGGGCGGGCGGACGGACGATCGCCGTGCTCGGGACGGGCGTGGACATCGCCTACCCGGCCGCCCACCGGGCGCTCTTCGACCGCATCGTGGAGGCGGGGGGCGCGCTCGTCTCGGAGTACGAGGACGGCACGCCCGGCGCGACCTGGACGTTCCCCCGCCGGAACCGGATCGTGAGCGGGATGAGCGAGGCGGTGCTGGTGGTTCGTGCCGGCGAGAGGAGCGGGGCGCTCATCACCGCGAGCTGGGCGACGCGGCAGGGCATCCCGGTCCTCGCCGTGCCCGGCGACGTGAGGGAGGAGGGGTCGGCCGGGCCGCTCGCGCTCCTCCGGCGCGGCGCGAAGGTGGCCGCGAGCGCCGAG
>DASWDS010000401.1:0-4036 GCA_036395165.1 Anaeromyxobacteraceae bacterium
TACCAGGTCGCGCCGGGCTGGGCTTCGCGCGCGTCGGCGGCGGAGACGGCGCGGCGGCTGGCGCGGAAGAACGGGGAGGCGGTGACGCCCTTCTCGTTCGTGCAGCTCAGCGACACGCACGTCGGCTTCAGCGGGCCGCCGAACCCCACGGGCACGCGCGCGTTCGAGCGCGCGGTCGAGATCGTGAACGCGCTGCCGCAGCAGCCGGAGCTCGTCCTCTTCACGGGCGACCTCACGCACGACACGGAGGTGCCCGGCGAGCACGCCGAGCGAATGCGCCTCTTCGAGAAGATCGCGAAGCGGCTCCGCGTCCCGGCGCGGCGCCTGGTCCCCGGGGAGCACGACGCCGGGCTCGACGGCGGCGCCCTGTTCCGCGAGCACTTCGGCGACACCACGTACTCTTTCGACCACCGCGGCGTGCACTTCGTCGCGCTCGACAACGTCTCGCGCGCGAAGCCGGAGGTGGGCCCCGAGCGAATCGCCTGGCTCAGGAAGGACCTGGCGCGCTTCCCCGCCACGGCGCCCATCGTCGTGTTCACCCATCGGCCGCTCTTCGACCTGAAGCCGGAGTGGGAGTGGTTCACGCGCGACGGCGACGAGGTGATGAAGGTGCTCTGGCCGTACGAGAACGTGACGGTGCTCTACGGCCACATCCACCGCGAGCACGTCCACGAGCAGCCGCACTGCCGCCACGTCGCGGCGCGTTCGCTCATCTTCGCGTTCCCCGATCCCGAGAAGGCTGCGGAGAAGAAGCCCCTCCCCTTCGACGCCGAGCGCCCGTTCAAGGACCTCGGGCCGCGCGTCGTCCGCGCCGCGGCGGGCACCCCGCCCGCCGCGCTCGGCCTGAGCATGGACGAGGTCGAGCTCACGATGCGGGAGCACTCCGGGACCGAGGGGTTCCAGCAGCTGCTCAGGCCGTCCTCGCTGGCGGGGTGAGGAGGCAAGACAGGGCGAGTGATCACGGCGCCGCGGGCTCGGGGGCGGCGGGCGGCGCCGCGGGGGCCTCCGGGGCCGGCGTGGCGGCCGCCGTCGCGGGCGGGTCGCACGCCGGCGCCTTCGGGCGCGGCGCGGCCGACCCCTTGCGGTCGAAGCGGGCGTGACGCAGCGGCTGTCCGGCCGCGGCGGGTGCGCACGCCGGCGCGGCCGCGGTGGGCGTCGTGGCGACGACGGTGACCGGCGCCGGCTGCGGCGCCGACGTGGTGTCGGAGCGCGTGGCGGTGTTCTCGGTCCGGGCCTGGCCGTCGCTCGTCGCGGTGGCGGTCGCGACGGCCGGGGGCTGCGCCTTCTTCGCCGCCTCGCCGAGGTAGTCGGCGATCTTGTCGTGGCTCGCGAGCAGGTGCGTCCGATCGTCGTCCATCCGCGCGCGCAGCGTGTCGCGGTCCTTCGCGAGCTCCGTGGCGTGGTCCTTCATCGAGGCGAGGCGGTCCTTCAGCGACTCGTTCTCGCCGATCATCGCTCCGGCCGCCTCGTTCATGCAGTCCTGCAGCACGTTCGACTCCGAGGCCTGCTCCGGCAGCGGCTCGCCGCGGTTCCACGCGGCGAGCGCGCGGCTCTGCCAGCGGTAGTCCTCGCGCGCCACGCACTCCTGCACGAGGCGCGTCAGGCGATCCTCCACCCAGGGTGACGACGGGCGCGCGCAGGGGCCGAGGTCCTCCTTCACGTGCCAGAGCCGCTCGGTCTGTCGGACCCAGCAGCCGTCGCGCTGCACCAGCTTCACCGACGTGCACCCGCTCGAGATCACGAGCACCAGGACCGCGCCCCATCCGCGCATACCCCGCCTCCCCCTCCGCCCACACCGGCGGACGATCGGAAGGATAGGGATCGGTCGTGCACCGCGGCACGCGCGGTCACGGCAGTGGCCGCGGCGCGGCTCGGGCGGGGTGAGCGGGAGGATGTGCCGAGGGCCGCCTGGGGCGGCCCTCGGGAGCTCCGCGGTGCGCACGGGCGGGAGGGCCCGATCATCGCCGGCCACAGCCGGTCTGCGCAGGAGCACTGTCCGAGGTCGGCAGCGAAAAGGGAAGCGGCCCGGTGGGGTCGCTCGAACCGCGGAGCGTGCCCCGCCTCAGGGCAGCGGCGGGGGACGGACGCGCCGGCGCGGGCGCCGATCCGCCGCCGCCGGCTCGCGGCGCGCGCCGTCGGCGCGGAGCACGCTCGACGCGAGCGCGACCATCGAGCCCACGTCGGAGAGGTTCGCGGGCAGGGAGCGGCCGATGTTAGCATGCGGGAAATGACCGCCGCGCAGCGCAGGAAGCACCGGCTCGCGCTCGAGCACTTCCGCGAGCAGCTCGTCGCGACCGGCCCGGCCCGGATCGAGCCGAACCGGCAGGACCCCGCCACGAGCGGCGTCGCCGACGAGGACGCGCAGGCGCTCTCGGAGATGCTCCAGGTGCTCGCCTCGCAGCGCAACAAGGGGCAGGCCGACCTGCTCGCGCGCGTCGGCGGGGCGCTGCGGAAGCTCGCGTCGGCGCCGGAGGACTACGGCCTGTGCGAGCGGTGCGAGGAGGAGATCGCGGCGCGGCGGCTCGAGCTCATGCCCTACGCCACGCTGTGCGCCGCTTGCCAGGCGAAGGACGAGCCGAGGACGAGCGCGACGCGGCGCAGCCTCTCGGATCGGCGCTGAGCGGCGCGGATCACCCGTGCAGCTCGACCACGTCGCGGTCCGCCAGCACGTGGTGGCGGTCCACCTGCTGGCCGTCGAAGCGCGCGTGCCCCCAGATGCGCGCGAACTTGAGGCGCGCCGCCAGGTCGGCGTGCACGAGGCGGGCGAGGTCCTCGACCGTGCCACCCTCCGGCAGGACGAACGGCCTGCCGCGGTCGGGCTCGTGCGCGGGCTCCTTCGTGTAGACGCGGACCCGCTTCAGCTCGGCGAAGAGGAGCGGCCGGAGCGCGTCGAGGCCCTCGCCGGTCGTGGCGGAGACGGCCAGGAACGGCAGGTCCGCTCCCACCGCCTCGCGCGCGAGCGTGGCGAAGGTGCCTTCGGCGTCGTCGAGGTCGCGCTTGTTGCCGAGCACGAGGACCGGCCGGCGCACGAGGAGCGGCGACGCGTCCCTCGGCGGCGGCCGCCCCGGAGGCCACACCTTGGCGCGCTCGAGGAGCTCCAGGAGCGCGGCCATCGCCTGCTCCACGTCGTCCGCCGAGATGTCGAGGACGAGCAGGGCGCCGTCCGCGCCGTGCACGAGGCTCGGCAGGTACGGCTCGGTGTGGCCGCTCGCGACGGCGGGCGTGTCCACGAGCTGCACCTGCACGTCCTCGAACGGCATCATCCCGGGCTGCGGCGCGCGCGTCGTGAAGGGGTAGTCCGCGATCTCCGGGTGGGCGTGCGTGAGCGCCTTGAGGAGCGACGACTTCCCCGCGTTGGGCGGCCCGAGGACCACCCACTGCCCGGCGCCTTCGCGGCGCACGTGGCCGAGATCGACGTGGTGCCCGCTGCGCGCCACGTGCTCGGTCTCGTGCTCGAGCTTGGCGAGGCGTGCCTTGAGGTCGCCCTGGAGCTTCTCGGTGCCCTTGTGCTTGGGGAGGAGCGCCAGCATCTCGCGCAAGGCCTCGACGCGCTCCTCGTGCGTCGTCGCGCGACGGAACCGCAGCTCGGCGTCATGGTACTGGGGCGTGAGGTTGGCTGGCACCGAACATGATGATCTGGCTCGTCGCGGGGGGAGGCTTCGGCTCTGGTGGGGTACCCCCGCCGTGGTGGGGCAGGGAAGCGAAGGGGCGGCTGGCAGCCAGAGGCGAGGTGCGGTCGAGGTCGAACCCCTACCTCCACTCCAGCCCGGCCCTCCTCCGCCAGTAGTCCGCCCCGTCCTCCCGCATCGCCTCGAGGCGCGCCCGCGCTTCCGGCCCCAGCGCGACCTCGGTCGCCGCGAGGTTCGACCGGAGCTGCTCGACGGTGCTCGCCCCGAGGAGCACGATCCCCGCCCACGGCTGCGCGAGGACCGCGGCGAGGGCGACGGCGTCGGGCGTCGCGCCGAGGTCGCGCGCCACGCCGGCGAGCGGCGCGGCGGCGCTCGCGTCCCCGCGCGCGGTGAGGCGGCCGTTCGCG
>DASWDS010000402.1:0-4358 GCA_036395165.1 Anaeromyxobacteraceae bacterium
CGCTCGTCCCTTGAACAGGCTACGATCAGCCGCCGCGAGGGGCTCGCGCAGGTCGCAAGGGACGACCCCGTGTCCTCCGGTACCCCGGACGGCGAGTTCGTCGACTCCGCGATCCTCGACGAGCTCGATGCGCGCCTCGCCCAGCGCGGCGTGCGGCCCGACCGCCATGCGCATGCGCCGTGACGGCGAAGCTCGAAATCAGAACCGTCCAGCGAGGCCGATGGTCCGCGCCTGCATCACCGGGGCGCGGTCCGTCGATCCGAGCCCGTCCGTGGCCGGGAGCGGCCGGGCGTCGCCGAAGACGTTCGCCGCTCCGAGCGCGCCGCCGATGAGGATGCCGGCGCCGGCGCCGACTCCGATGTCGCGGCCGTAGTTGCCGCCCTCGATGAGCCCGACCCCTGCGCCGATGACGGCGCCTGCGAGGCCACCGTACAGCGCGCCCGACAGGATGTGCGAGGCTCCACCGGCCGCGTCGGTCGCGCCCTCGGCGGTGGTCATCACGGGGGGCACGGGCGGCAGCGCCGCGAGCGCCGTCTCGCCCGACGCCGACTCCGCGGCGCGCGACGCAGCGATCGATTCTCCTGCGGATGCCGTCGTTGCGACGACCGTGAGGAAGAGCCCGGACACGAGCTGCCTGCGCATGGAAGCCCCCCGATGCTTGCGACCTTTCATCCAAGGTCTGTCCGGGGCGGCCGCAAAGCAAACGAGCGGGGCGCCGCGTCATGGCGTGGCAGGCGTTGTGCCGGAGGCGCCGGCCGAGCTCTGTGCATCGTCTCCTTCGCGGGAGGGCGGCTCGCCGGCCGCGCGGCCTCGACACGTGTCTCGCCCACGCGCTCGGACATAGCGGGAGGCGCGCGGCGCAAGGTCGCCACCTCGGAGGGTTGCGGTTCCAGCGCCCGGGTCTACGTTCAGAAACGGGTGACCCGCTCGGCCCGGAAAGCGGGGGCTCCTCCATGCTCTTCGCTCGGATCCAGGAGGCCGGCGGCGCGCTGATCGTGACGCCGCTCGTGCGCGAGCTCGGCGCCGACGCGGCGCGCGAGCTGCGCGAGGTCGTCGGCGAGCGCGCGCGGGGACGCTCGCTCGTCGTCGTGAGCCTCGCCGACGTCGAGGCCATCGAGTGCTCCGCGCTGGCGGGGCTCGTCGCGGTGCTGAAGCAGATGGCTCCCGGCGGAGAGCTGCGCCTCGCGTCCGCCCGCGGGCCAGTCCGCGCGCTCCTCTCGGCGACGCGGGTCGACGGGGTGTTCCCCCTGTTCGACGACGCCGCCGCGGCCCTCGCGCCATGAGCCTCCCCGCGACCCGGATCCCCCCGCCGTACTTCGTCGCCTACGAGGGACGCGTCCCGCCGGCGCCCCTCCCAGCGAGCGCGTCGCGGGACTTCGCGTTCCAGGCCACGGCAGTGCTCGCCGCAGCGCTCGGTGGCCACTACCTCGTGTGGCGCTGGACGTCGTCGCTCAGCCCCGATGCGCTCGCGTTCTCCATCGCGATCGCGGCGGCGGAGACCGCGGCGTACCTCGCGGCGATGCTCTTCTTCCTCTCGCTGTGGCGCGCGGTGGACCCCGAGCCGCGCGCGCCCCCTTGCAGGGTGAACGAGATCCGGGCCGCGCCGCTCGCGCGGGATCGGCCCATCCGCGTGGACGTGCTCATCGCCACCTACGACGAGCCGGTCGAGCTCGTCCGCCTCTCGGTGCGCGACGCGAAGCGGCTCGCCTACCCGTACCCGCTCACGATGCGGCTGGTCGTCCTCGACGACGGGTGCCGGCCCGCCATGCGGGCGATGGCGGCGGACGAGGACGTGGACTACCTGACCCGCCCGACCAACGCCGGGTTCAAGGCGGGCAACCTCGCGAACGGGCTCGAGCACACCGACGGCGATCTCGTCGTCATCTGCGACGCGGACACCCGCGCGCTCCCAGGGCTGCTGGAGGAGACGCTGGGCTACTTTCGCGACCCGAGCGTCGCCTGGGTTCAGACGCCGCAGTGGTTCTACGACGTCGATCCCGGCCTCTCGCTCCCGGAGTGGCTCGCGCGCCGCGCGCGCCTGGGGCGCGCTGGGTGGGCGGCCGGACGGCTGGTCGAGGCGGTGGTCGGCCCCATCGCGATCGGCGCCGACCCGCTCGCGGCCGACCCGCAGGCGTTCTACGACCTCGTGCAGCGCTCGCGGAACTGGTGCAACGCCTCGTTCTGCTGCGGCGCCGGCAGCATCCACCGGCGCGAGGCCGTCATGGAGGTCGCGCTCAAGGGCTTCGGCGCCGAGGTCTCGGCCGCGGTCCGCGCCTCCCTCGCGCGCGTGCGGGACCCGGCGGAGCGCGCCCGGGCGGCGCGCGCGATCGCCGCCGACGCGGCGCGGCGCATCGAGCTCACGCCCTACAAGTTCCACGTCTCCGAGGACATCTACACGAGCATCGCCATCCACGCCGACGGCGAGCGGCGCTGGCGATCGGTGTACCACCCGCGCGTCCTCACTCGCATGCTGTCGCCGCAGGACCTCGTCGCCTGGAGCATCCAGCGCTTCAAGTACGCCTGCGGGACGCTCGACATCGCGTGGCGCGACAACCCGCTGCGCCGGGCGGGCCTCACGGCCTGGCAGAAGGTCATGTACGCCGCGACCATCTGCGGCTACCTCGCGCCGCTGTGGACCGTCCCGCTGCTCGTCGCGCCGCTCGCGTTCTTCTTCGCCGGCGTGACGCCCGTGCGCTCCTTCGACGCCACGTTCTTCGGGCACCTCGTCCCGTACCTCGTCGCCACGCGGGTCGCCTTCATGATCCGGGCGTGGCGCGTCCCGACCTGGCGCGCCGAGCAGTTCCACCTCGCCGCGTGCTGGCTCCACATCCGGGCGCTCGCGCACGTGGTCGCGGGGAAGCCGATCCGCTTCCACGTCACGCCCAAGGTGGGCGCGCACCGGCGCGCGCTGTCCCTCGTCGCGCCGCATCTCGTCTTCCTGGCCGTCACGGCCGCCGGGATCGCCTACCGCGGCTCGCTCGTCGCCGTCGGCGGGGCGGCCCCGGTCACGGCGGCGTACGTCTCGAACGTCTTCTGGTCGCTCCACAACGCGCTCTGCTTCGCGCCGCTCATCGCCGCCGCGTGCGGCGCGCGCCCCTCGCCGAGGAGGGCGGCCCCGTGACGTTCCTGAGCGGCCTCTTCGCGGCGCGCTCGCACCTCGCGTTCCTGGTCGGCCTCGCGGCCGCCATCGCGGTGGTGCGCCTCACGGCGGGCGCGAGCAGCGCCGGGCAGGAGCCGAGGGGGCTCGAGGCGATGGGTCCGCTCGCCGAGCAGTGGCCGCTGCGCCGGAGCGCGCCCCTGTCGGCGGCGGAGCGCGAGATGGCGCGCGCGGCCTGGAGCTATCTCGAGGCCAACACGGACGAGCGGACCGGCCTCGCGTCGTCGGTGCAGGGCTACCCGTCGACGACGATGTGGGGCGTCGGCTCACAGCTCATGGCCGTGCTCGCCGCCGAGGACCTCGGGCTCGTCTCGCGCGCCGGCGCGCGGCGGCGCCTGGAGCGCGCCCTCTCCGCGCTGGCGCGGTTCCCGCTCTGCGAGCGCGCGCTCCCGAACAAGGCGTACCACGCGCGGACGCTCGAGATGGTCGACTACGACAACCGCCCGCGGCCGGACGGCATCGGGTGGTCGGCGCTCGACATCGGGCGCCTCTTCGTCCCGCTGACGGTGATCCTGCGGCGCGAGCCCGGGCTCACGCCGCTCGTGGAGCGCGTCGTCGCGCGCTGGGATCTCGCCGCGCTCGGCGACGGCGCCGCGCTGCGCGGCGCGACTCGGCGCGCGGACGGCCGGCTCGAGACCTACCAGGAGGGGCGGCTCGGCTACGAGCAGTACGCCGCGCGGGCGCTCCTGCCCTGGGGCGTGGACGTCGGCACCGCCCTCGACTACCGGGCGCACACGCGGCTGGTCGCCCTCGACGACCGGCTCGTCCCCGCAGACGACCGCCAGCCTCGCGATCACGGCGGGACGCACGCCGCGGTCCTCTCCGAGCCGTGGGTGCTCGAGGGGCTCGAGCGCGGCCTCGACGCGACCACCGGCGCCCTCGCGCGCGCCGTGCTCGCCGCCCAGGCGCGCCGGGCGGCCGCCACCGGGCGGGTGACGGCGGTGTCGGAGGACGCGCTCGACCGGCCTCCGGGGTTCGCCTACTCGGCGGTGCTGAACGGCGGAGCGGCCTGGACGGCCTTCTGGCCGGACGGCACACCCGCGCCGGCCGACCTCACCTTCTCGACGAAGGCGGCGGTCGGCTGGGCGGCGCTCTTCGAGGGGAGCTATCCCGACCGGCTCCGCTCGGCGGCCCAGGGGCTCGTCGTCCCCGCCACGGGGGTGTACGCCGGCCGCTACGACGCGACGGGCGAGGTGAACCG